>CAYOIM010000001.1:0-54081 GCA_964404075.1 uncultured Bdellovibrionales bacterium
GACGATATGCGTCGTCACGATGAAATCCTTGAATCGTCCCGCGAATTTCTTCTGCAAGTATTCCACCTTCGGAAGCCTCGTCTCCTTGTTCTCGCGCTCTTCCGTCGCCAAGACCACGATCATCTGCTCCTTGGGAAAGTTCACATCGAGAAGCGACTGTATCGCCGGCTCGATGATCTCCGCCGACTCCCCCGCGGTCGGGAGAAGCACGACATGCACGATCTGCCGCCAATCGAGAATTTCGTCCTGGATCGGAATGAGCGCCTCCACCTCTCTCAGGTGTGACTCCGTCTGCCATATCCATTTCCGCAAGACAAGCTGATCTCGCAATTTGAAAATTGGAGTTTCCTTGATCGCCTCACGGTATCGATGGATGCGGTCACGAATCATATCGGCATACACAGTCGGCTTCCCGATATTCTGACACCGCTCCCACCAATCGATCTTCTTCCCCTCACGCAGGGTGAAATGCCCCGAGAGCGAATAATACGAGACGAACACCGTCCGATAGATCCAGTAGATATCGAAGACGATGATGAACACGGCCGCGACGACCGGTTGGAAAAAAGAAAGCGCGAGCATGCCGATAAGCGTCGTCCAGGAGAGCGTCCCCGGAACCATCTCCAGCACCCTCTGCACGAATCGCTCCCTTGGAACCGTTGTCTTCGGGTCGGGAAAGTGAAAATTCGGATCCATATCAGCAAAACACAAATTTCAAACCACAAAAACCAAACAAATATGACTTTGCAGTGTTAAATATACCCTAAAACGAGCCATTTGTCCAGAAAGAAAAATATCCGCCATTGAGTGTTTGTACTTTTGAAATCCGTGCTTTGTTTGATTTGTGTGTTTTAAGTTTTGTATTTTTCCTCCTCATACTCAAAATTGCCGCAATTCTGTATACTATAGGTATGAATACACTCGGAAAAAAAATACTCAAATTTCCAAATGGTTTTCTCTGGGGTGCATCCACCTCCGCGCATCAGGTCGAGGGTGGCAACTACAATGATTGGTCCGAATGGGAAAAGCAGAGCGCCACTCGCCTCGCACGAGAATCGAGGGGACACTTCGGTCACCTGCCCTCCTGGGAGTTCTCGAGGCGCGAAGCCGAGGAGCCCGACAACTATCTCTCCGGTACCGCTTGCGATCATTACCATCGCTATGAGGAAGATTTCGATCTCGCGCAATCCCTCGGGCACAATGCTCACCGCTTCGGCATCGAATGGTCGCGCATCGAACCTGCGGAGGGCGTCTTCGATATGGAAGCGATCGGGCATTATCAAAGCGTCATCCGCGCCCTCCGCGAGCGGAACATGGAACCGTTCGTCACCCTCTGGCACTGGACGCTCCCTCTTTGGCTCGCCGAAAAGGGGGGTATCGCACACCCTGATTTCCCGCGGTATTTCAGTACCTACACGGAAGTCATCGCGAAAGCACTCGGCCGCGAAGTCAGGTTCTGGATCACGCTCAACGAACCCGAAGTGCTCGCCTCGCATGGCTACCTGAAGGGTGCCTGGCCCCCGCAGAAAAAAAATATCCTCACTTTCTATCATGTTCTGAAAAATCTCATTGCCGCGCACCAGCTCGCCTATCATACCATCAAAAAATACGATACCGACTGCCAGATCGGCATCGCCAAACATCAGGTCGTCTTCGAGGTAGCGCGCGATACCGTCATCAATACTCTCCTCAAAAAAATTGCGCACTCCCTTTGGAACGAGTGGTTCCTCAATCAGATCAAAGACTCACAGGATTTCATCGGGCTCAATTTCTACAACCGCAATGTCATCGACAACGGCTTCGGAAAAAATCCGAACAAGCGCGTCACCGACTTCGGCTGGGAATTTCATCCCGAATCCCTCTTCCAGGCACTCATGGATCTGAAACGATACCAAAAGCCGATCTACATCACCGAAAACGGTCTCGCCGATGCCAGAGATACGATGCGCGAGGAATGGATATGGAAATCCGTCTACGCCGTACGCAAAGCACTCTCTCATGATATCGATATCCGCGGATACCTCCACTGGTCGCTCCTCGACAATTTCGAGTGGGACAAAGGCTACTGGCTCCGCTTCGGTCTCATCGCCGTCGATCGCAAGACGATGAAACGCACCATCCGCCCCAGTGCCTACACCTACGCCCGCATCTGCCGGAGTAATCAGATAGAAATACATGGCTAGCCTTGCAGAAAAGCGGTTTTATGCTATGATGCTTCTGCAGTATTTCGCTGTTTTTTTGTTGCACGAGCACCTGGCCCCATCGTCTATCGGTTAGGACGCCGGCTTTATTCATTCCCGCACCGAAGGTTGAATAGGACTGCACAGAGCATATATGCCGCCATCGTCTATCGGTTAGGACGCCAGGTTTTCATCCTGGTAAGCGGGGTTCGACTCCCCGTGGCGGTACAAGAAAAAATTCGACTTTTGGTGCGGGACAGGCCTGGTAAGAGGGGTTCGATTCCCCTTTAGGCTACATTGCTGAAATCACCGGTTTTACACCGGTTTTTTCTTGTCTTCCTTTATACTTTATACTCCATACCTTATACTGCCTATATTGCCTCCCATTTGACCAATATCCATTAGCCAGTATCAAATATCAGCATTCTTATGCGTATCCTCTCCATCGAAACATCCTGCGACGAGACGGCTTGCGCCATCATTGAGATGAGCGACGGCACACCTGCCATCCTCGCGAACATTGTTTCCTCACAAGTCGAGGCGCACGCGAAATTCGGCGGGGTCGTCCCCCAGCTTGCCGCGCGCATGCATATCGAGAACATCGTTCCGGTACTCGACGCGACACTTCGGGAAGCGCACATGACGAAAGATGACATCGACCTCATCGCGGTCACGCAGGGTCCCGGACTCATCCCCGCGCTCCTCATCGGTGTCACTGCGGCGAAGACGCTCTCCCTCCTCTGGAAAAAGCCCCTCATCGGGATACATCATATCGAGGGACACATTTACGCGAATTTTTTAGAAAAAAATATCGCAATATCAAATATCAAATATCAAATATCAAATGAAAATTCTCAAATTCCAAGATCCAAAATAAAGTCCAGATTCCAGATTCCAGATTCCAGATTCCCTTTAGTAGCTCTCGTTGTTTCCGGAGGACACACAGAGCTCGTGCTCATGCAGGATCATTTCCAGTATGAAATTCTCGGCGAGACAGAAGACGATGCCGTCGGTGAAGCCTTCGACAAGGTGGCGCGCATGCTAGGGCTTCCCTACCCAGGAGGACCCACCGTATCACGAAAGGCAGATGCCTTTCGTGAACGGAATTTCAAATTTCAAATGACAAATGAAAAAATAAATACTACATTCGATATTCAACATTCAACATTCTCTTTCCCTCGTCCGATGATCAATTCCGATAACTATAATTTCTCCTTCTCCGGATTGAAAACTTCCGTCCTGTATTTCCTGAAAAAAAATGAGGAACGATTGAAAGACGAATCGTTCATCGACGAAGTCTGTCACGAATTCCAAGAAGCGGTCGTCGATGTACTCGTCGAGAAATCGAGAAGGGCTATCGAGGAATTTCAGCCGAGAACATTCGTCATTGCCGGTGGTGTCTCCGCCAATGTCCGGTTACGCAATCAACTACACGACATGATCAACGAAATCAACAGCGCCAGAAACAGCGGTTCAACCCCTGTACAAGGAACAGGAACAGGGGTTGAACCGCTGTTTGTTCGGTTTATGATGCCAAAATCCGCCTATTCGCTCGACAATGCCGCCATGATCGGTGCGGCCGCCGCTTTCCGATATGAGCGCATGAACGAAAAACAAAAGAAATTGCTCAATGAAAACTGGCGCACCCTCGAAGCCAGCGCCAGCCTTACGCTATCCAGTATCTCAAAAAATCATTTCAGGACATTCCCTCCTGTCCAGCAAAACAAAAAGTCTGTATAAATTACAGACTTTTTGTTTTGCTGTGGGTAGGGAGGGATTCGAACCCCCGAAGCCCGAAGGCGAGAGATTTACAGTCTCTTGTGATAGACCACTCCACCACCTACCCAATTGTTCATGTCAAAATCCAAATTTCAAATACCAAAAGAGATTTCCTTTTTCAGTGTGAGATTTGAGATTACGACTGAGTCACCTGTCAGGCTCGAACTCCTACCTACCGGCAGACAGGGACGACCCATGTACCCTGTCACTCATCTATACTACACCATCCACATCTTTTCAGCTGAGCCGGAGGACGGGCTTGAACCGACGACATCCAGTTTACAAAACTGGCGCTCTACCAACTGAGCTACTCCGGCAAGTTCTTCATACATACCCAGTAAACATCATGAGTGGCAGGGCGAGCAAAACCGTCGCTCCACGCCCGAACGACTGAATCGTTCAGTCGGGCGGGTACCAACTGAGCCAAGGTAGCATATCCCTTCCGCAGAAGAAATGCTTTTTCATGGTATCAGGATTTCCACGAGATGGAAACACTCATGCGGTCTTCTGTTCCTCTATCATGCGTTCGAGCTTTCTGATCTTCACCTTCACCATACGATGTACCGGGGAGAGCTTCAGCACCTGGCGATAGCACGCTTTCGCATCGCTCACATCGCCCCGTTCGAGATAATAATCCCCCAAAGCCTCGTACGCGGAGACATTCTTCGGATTGGCAGCGATCTTCTTGATCAATCGCTCCTCTTCTTTCATATCGCGCGCGATCACCTTGTTCGGTTTTGTCTCAGGTATGACCGCCCGCTCGCTCACCATGGGACGACTCTCGATCGAAACAGGCTCCGAACGCCTGATTTCCGCATCGGTTCGCTCGTTCTCCTTTTGCATCCGAAGGATATCCGAATGATCTTCCATGGGCACTTTTCCCTGCTCGAAAAAAGAAAT
The DNA here is from genome assembly GCA_964404075.1 of uncultured Bdellovibrionales bacterium. Lineage (GTDB taxonomy): Bacteria > Patescibacteriota > Minisyncoccia > Moranbacterales > UBA1568 > CAYTED01. The sequence goes on from CAYOIM010000001.1 coordinate 4,860, forward strand.
CCTATTTCCTGAAGGTGTCTCTTCTTTTTTCTTGAAATTGAGGAAAGAAGTGATCAGCATGTCCGATTGATTCCGTCTCTCGTGAAAAGACTGTCCCATGGTATGGAACCAGTTATGAACCCGCAGGGAGAATACCTTGAGCGATCGAGTCACTCTCTCCAAAAAATGGAAGAGTGCCTGCTTGACGCGAAGCGCCTGCCAAGTACGAAAGGAGCTCTGCCTCCCGATGCTCTCCATCCGCTCCTGTATCGATACCTGCTCAGACCGGTTGGACAGAAACCAAATAAGGAGCGCGAGGCTCATGATCACGACCACGGGAGGAATAATGAGATACCACATACGCTACATCCGGCACACAGACAGAATTCAAAACCAAAACCGCCCATCCACATACGGATCCTACAGCTCGAAACGGATGAAACTCCCCACCTGAATATTCTCCCCGATTTTCTGAATCTTCTCCGCGATGAGAGATCCGACCGTCTTCTCGCCCTCCTTCACAAATGCCTGCGTCAGAAGCGCTTTCTCTTCACGAAACTTCTTTTCCTTGCCAAGGAGAATCTTCTCTACGATATCCGCAGGCTTCCCTGCCACTTCCTCCATCCAAAAAACTCTTTCTTGGGATATTTCTTCCGCCGTCACCTCTTCCGGCTTCGTATACTTCGGATTGAGAGCCGCTATATGCATGGCGATATCGCGTCCCAATTCCTGAAATTCGGCATTGCGCGCGACGAAATCCGTCTCGCAGAGGAGCTTGACGAGGACACCAACCCGACCATTCGAATGAACATACGAGACGATGATGCCCTCCGAAGCATCCCGATCCGATTTTTTCGCCGCCTTGGCGATACCTTTGAGACGCAGGATGTCGATCGCCTTCGATTCGTCATCTCCTGCCTCATCGAGGGCTTTCTTCACATCCACGACACCGGCTCCCGTCCTTTCACGGAGAGATTTGATCTGTTCGAGTGTAGCCATATATTTTCTTTCTCTGTATTACCATAAGGAAAGCGCCCGTTCGAAATCTTTGGTCGAAATCTTTGGACTCCTTCCGTTACACCTATTTCACCCTGGCGTCGACGATATGTTTCCCCAAAACAGAAAAGAGGATGTGAAGGGAGGAAACCGCGTCATCGTTCCCCGGGATCGGATACTCGATCGAAGAGGGGTCGGCATTCGTATCGACGACCGCGACCACCGGTACGCCCATTCGCGTCGCTTCCTTGAGGGCGATCCCCGCCTCCTTGGCATCGGCGATGATGAGAGCGCCCGGTCGTTCCCTCATTTCCTTGAGCCCGCCCATTTTTTTCTCCAATCGCTCGATTTCCTCGCCCTTCCGAGAAAATTCGAATTTCGTCAGATGTGCATACTCGCCACGCGATACTTTCTCCAGCTCGCTCTTCAGATAGAGCGCGCGCTTCTGAATCGAGGCGAAATTCGTCAGTGTTCCGCCGATGAAACGATCGATCATGTACAACAGTCCGAGCGACTGCGCGAACCCGAGGACGACGCCGTGGGTCTGCTTCTTCATCCCAATAACGAGAATCGGCTTCCCCGATCGGACGACGCCTGCGAGGAATTTCCCCGCCGTTTCGAGCGCCAATGCTGTCTGCTCGAGATCGATGATATCGATATTCCTGCGCGTCTCATAGATATACTGACGCATCTTCGGCGAACGGCGAGATGAGAGGTGTCCGAAATGAACACCGGCTCGAAGGAATGATTCGAGGTCCGTTTTTCCCTTCGAGAAATCAAAACTGGCCACGGGAATACCCATTCCCCCCGCTGTTTCGGTTGCGGTAACCGGAGTACCAAGAATCATGGTTTTTCCTTAAATGCTTACAGCCACCTGCCCCCTCTTTCCCTGCGAACCCCGTAATCCCGCCGAGGCAGGACAGGAAGGAGTTCAGAAGAGGCATGTTTGATACTTTCCAAAAGAAAGAAACAACGAAGGAATCCTATCTCATTTCATGACCCTTGTCAATTTCAAAAAAGCATGCTACGATTCGGGGCGTCAGAGGATAGGATATGACTCCCCTCTCTTGAATTGTATTATCATCTATGAAACAGGGAATCCATCCACAATACACCGAGGAAGCTACCATCACTTGTGCGTGCGGGGCTGTTTTCGAGACAGGTTCGACCACCCCGATGATGAAGATCGAGATCTGCTCCCAATGTCATCCGTTCTATACCGGAAAGAAGAAATTCATCGATGCCGGCGGGCGCGTCGATCGTTTCAAGAAGCTTTCCGACAAAGCGAAAATCGCCAAGGAAACGCACACGACGCTGAAAATGAAGAAGGCGGAAAAGGTCGTGGCGAGCAAGGAAAAAGAAGGGGGGAAGGCGAAGAAAGAAGTTGCCGAAATACAATAGCTCCCAGTAAGATTTCTTACCCGTCCCGCTCTGACATCCGTTTGAGCGGGATTCTTGCTACAATAGAGAGAGATGAGAGGTGGAAATTTTTATAACGGTCGCTCCGCCCGCCCGCAACGGTTCGCGTAGCGATTCGGGCAGGCTTTTGGAGCGGTGCGTCCGCTGTAAAAAAATTATACTCTTTCAAAAATATACTCTCAGTTTCATTCTCTACACTTCCTATACTCTAAATCCCATTTCCTAGCCTCTTCACAACTATGGATCACCACATTTTTCTCTCCTTCGAAGAAGAAGCTCGCCAGATCGAAGTTGCCCTCTCTTCCCCGGATATCACCAGCAAACCAAAAGAACTCGCGCGACTCGGACGACGGAAAGCCGAATTGCAACTTCTCCTGGAGAAAGTCGAAGCGCTGAAGAGCATCGACCGTTCGATGCGCGATAACGCACTCCTCAGCCAAAATGAGGATGCGGATTTGAGCGCGCTCGCCATCGAAGAAAATATCGTTCTTTCACAGAAAAAAAAGGATCTCGAAACAGCTGTCGAGGAAGCGCTCGTACCGAGCGATCCCCGCGATGAAAAAGATGTCATCCTCGAAATCAGGGCCGGAGCCGGTGGCGATGAGTCCTCCCTCTTCGCGGCAGAGCTCTTCCGCATGTACGCACGGTATGCCGAGGAGAGAGGCTGGCAGATGAATATCGTCCATTCCAGCGAGACCGGTCTCGGCGGTTTCAAGGAAATCGTCGCGGAAATCAGTCGCGGAAACGGCGATCAACCCGTCTATCGGAAATTGAAGCATGAATCCGGCGTCCACAGGGTGCAACGGGTCCCCGAAACGGAAAAGATGGGGCGAGTTCACACTTCAACCGCGACCGTCGCGATCCTGCCGGAAGCCGAAGAAATCGATATGACCATCGCCCCGAACGATCTTCGCATCGACACCTTCTGCTCTTCCGGTCCCGGAGGACAATCCGTCAATACGACCTACAGTGCGGTGCGCATCACCCATCTCCCGAGCGGACTCGTCGTATCGTGTCAGGATGAAAAATCCCAGATCAAGAACAAGGAAAAAGCCCTGAAGGTACTCCGTTCCAGACTCCTCCAGGCGGAAGAGGACCGGCAGGCGAAAGAACTCGGTGATGCCCGTCGCGATCAGATTGGAACCGGGGATCGGAGCGAGAAAATCCGCACCTATAACTTTCCACAGGATCGCATCACCGATCACCGCATCAAGAAATCATGGAGTCACATCCATGAGGTTCTCACCGGTCGCATCGGCGCCATTCTCGATGCACTGGAAGCGGAAGATCTCCGACTCCGGCGAGAAAAATCCCTCATCGTATGATCATCGGCGATTGGTACCAGCACCTTCGAAAAGAGCTTCCGATAGGCGAGGCGCTCCTCCTCCTGTCATTCGTCCTCCATCGGGACAAAGCGGGCATCCTGGCGCACCCGGAATACTCCCTGTCGGACAGGGAAAGAACGCTCCTCGAACACTATGCGGAGCGAAGAAAAAACGGCGAGCCACTCTCCTACATCACCGGCGAGAAGGAATTTTTCGGACTCACATTTCTCGTTACCAGAGATACCCTCATCCCCCGTCCCGAAACGGAGACGCTGGTCGAGTATGTATTGGGAAGAATACAAAATCTGGAATCTGAAATCTGGGATGAAGAAAAAACAATTTCAATACTCGACATCGGCACGGGGAGCGGGTGCATCCCCATTAGCATCCTTTCGGCGCTTCGCCAAAAAAATCCCGATATATTCTCTCGTATCCGATGTCTCGCAACGGACATATCACCCGCGGCTCTCACCATAGCAAAACGAAACGCATTCCGTCATGACATACGGCGGGATATTTCGTTTCAGGAGAGTCATCTCCTCTCTCACATTCCGGAATCATACTTCGACACGGAGTCGATGATCATCACCGCCAATCTCCCGTATCTCTCCGAAGCAATCTACGATGCATCCCCGAAAGAAGTGCGATGCCATGAACCGCAAAGCGCCCTCAAGGGAGGCGGAGATGACGGCACAGCACTCATCCGAACCCTTCTCGATCAATACCAGATAAAAAGAGGAGCCCGACAAGATGCTTGTCTTATCCTGGAAATAAGCCCAGAACAAGGCATTTCTCTCATGGAATACGGGAGAAAGCTTTTCCCGCTCTCCCCTATCTCTCTTCTGCCGGATCTCGCAGGAAAAGATCGATTTCTCATCATAGAGAACAATCCCTCCGATTTTTCATAAAAAAACAAACCCTCATTGGGGTTTGTTTTTAAAAAGCGGACATCAACTATCTGCGCTTTGCAGTCTTCTTGACGGCCTTCTTCTTTGCCACCTTCTTTACGGTCTTCTTGGCGGCCTTTTTCTTTGTTGCCATGTCGATCACCTCCTCCTAGTTTTATTTTTTCTTTATGCGCATCGAGAACGATGTCTCATACGCGTAGAAAATTTTTTTACAAAATTTTCTTCCTGCATCCATTATATACTATATTCAAAAAAAGCAAAGCGAAAAAGAAAATCATGTCAAGACTCATCACGCAAAAAAACAAATGCACAATCGTAATCTCCCATGACACATTATCATTTCAGAAATTTCAGACGAGTCACTCTTTCTTGGAATTGTGACTTCGATTATTGAAATGCATTTGGATTGCGATTGCGATTGTGAATGTTGAATTTCATATCCAGATCGTTCGTGTGCTACCGGTGCAATCAACCACCGAAACAATACCTCAAGCACGAAAAAAGTCCTCTATTACGGTGAAAACGACGGTTTTTGTCCAGATTGACACGGTCGCCACATCTTCCTACAGTAGAGGGAAGGGGGTCGAACCTGATGCCACGAATCGGAGGAGGACTGGCAAAGGAGGAGACGCTTCAACGAAAGCCGTACCTTACTGTTTATCCGGGGGCTTCCATGCCACAGTTTCGCATGGGAGCTCTTATTACTAGAAAGGAAGGTGAATGACATGAATGAAAAAGAAATAATCGATCTGGAAGAGGAATCCGGCGACAAGGCTACCGCCTGGGTACAGGACAATCTCCGCGTCATCGTCAGCGTCTTCATAGTGGCCGCGATCGCACTCGGCATTTACTCCTATTCAGGACGGAATGCCAATACCGATACGGAGACTGACACCCTCGGCTCAGGATCTTCTACGGAGGATGTGACAACCCTGGGAAATGCAACGGGAAACCCAATACAGAAAGATGGGGTGACCAGCATTAAGACGACGCCCGCCGAAATTTCAAAAGAGACAGCGACATCCTTTGTCGAATCGGCGGAGCGCGGAAACGGAGTGACTCACCTCGCCAGACGCGCACTCCAGAACTATCTCGAGAAAAATCCCGATTCGACACTCTCGAAAGAGCACAAGATCTACATCGAGGATTATCTCCGAAAGAATGTCTCTCACACGGGGGGTGTGAAAGTAGGAACCAGCATTGAATTCTCGAAGGCTCTCATCGATCAGGCAATCAGCCATTCAAAGACCCTGAACGATCGCCAACTCGAACACCTCAAGCGCTATTCCATGAGGGCACCATCGCTCAAGTAAGACAGCCATTTCTATCTTTTTGTTCTTTCTCTGAAAATCCCCCGGAACTCCGGGGGATTTTCAGTTCGGGAGAAAACCGATGCCATCCCTTTCACTGGAAACGAGTACCGCATCACCAGGTTCGACACCGGACAATTCCGATGCATTCACCTCGAGAACGCTCTCCGCCTCCGTCGGGGGACGGAAAATATCCTTCGAATCGGCCGGTATATTCCGTTCGATAAAAACCACCCGCCCATCTCGTATCCAGGCGATATCGAGCGGAAATCGCATCCCCTTCATCCAAAAAGCGTGCCGGTCTGGATCCATATCCGGGAAAAGAAAAAGCATACCATGCGAGGGAAGAAGTTCGTCACGCGACCCGAGTCCGCGCGCTCGGAGCGCGGGCGTGTCTGCGACCTCGACGGGAAATGACCGATCACCGATCCGAACCCAGATCCGCTCCGTGGATGATACCATCGAAACGACAGCTACAAAGACGATTAACGAGAGACCGACGAGCGCCACCGCTATTCCTCGCTGATATTGTTCACTTTGAAATATATTCATTCCATTTCCGTTTGAGTACGCGGTCGAGCGATGCATACAGGATCGCAAAAAATACCATCAATAAAAAAAATGCGGAGAGCTTGAGCAACGGCGATGTCTGGAGCGACAGGAACGCGACCGATGCCGTAAAGAGCGTCACGATGAAGAAAATCTGCGCTGGAGACCATCCGAGGCGCGAGAGGCGGAAATGGATATGCCGTTCATCAGGCTGAAAAACCGAATCACCGGCAAAAAGTCTCCGGAACGAGACGAGAAGCGCATCGATAACGGGGAGCGAGAGGACGAGGAGGGTCGTCGCGATCTTCGACCCCGCCATGATCGCCAAAGACGCGAGAGAAAAGCCGATAAAGATCGACCCCGTCGTTCCTGCGAGAATCCGAGCCGGCGGTATATTGAAAAGGAGAAACCCCCCGATAGCTCCGAGCACCAAAGCCGCGAGTATCGCCATCGGAGGCTGATTGACCTCCGGGCGGAGACTGATGCAGAATATGGTGATGGCGGCGATACTCCCGACGCCACCGAGCAATCCATCCGCACCATCGAGCCAATTGACCGCATTGATGATCAGAACCAGCCAAGCGAGAGTCACCAAAAACGATACTCCCGAGAATTGTGTGAGATCGATGATGCCACCGAAAGGATTCGTGACGAAATCAATCCGGATATTCGAAAAATACGCGGCGATCCCCAGGATCACCTGAAACAAGATCTGCGTTTTCCAATCGATTTCAAGAAAATCATCGATGATGCCGAAGCACAGGATGAAGATGCTCGCGGCGAGCAATCCGTATATCGGTCTCGTCATGACCAGATGCTGGTCGACTCCGAGAGCGAACAGGAAAGCCCCGATGATCGCGAGGCCCCCGAGGCGGGAGATCGAGACTCCTCGCGAATGCCGGTGTCGCCCTCCGGACCGCGGATTCGCATGACGGAGAATCGGAAGCGCGAGGAGAAGCGAGAGCGCCAACGACGAAGAAAAAGCGGTGAGAAATGGGAGGAGAAAGAGTGACATGACCAATGTGAAGTGGGGCTTAAGAATTGAAAAGTAGATCTTTACGACGGCCTTTCCGCTCCTGGATCCGCCAACTGGCGGAATCCACCGTGCAAAAGAAGCGGAACGGAAATGAGGGAAAAAGGATCTAATAATTAGCGAGCCAGACCGTCATGGAAGCGATGAGAACCATGCTCTCAAGGAAAAAAAGCACGAGGAGTGCGATGCGTGACAACGCATATTCACCCGCCTGAAAGAATCTGAAGGAAAGGAGGATCTGCACCACCCAAATCCCCATTCCCGCGAAAGGAATGAAAAACGCCTGCCACCAAAGTCCCAGGGCATCGATGCCGAAATAGACATTGTAGTGAAGCACGATCAGGGTTTCCCTCATCCCGACACTCTTCCAGATAACCACGAAGGAAAGAACCCACAGCAATGCCGTGGCAATGAAAACCAGTCGGTGCTTTTTTTCCCGAAAAAACCCGCTGCAGTTCGCCCCTGAAACATGTACTGGTCGATCCATGATCCGACTGGATTACAACAAAGAAAAGATCCGGTGGTTTTATTTCCGTAATCCCGCGAGAAATCGTTTGAATTCGGGGACCTTGTTCACCACCTCCTCATACGGACCCTCGAGGAATTCGATGAAAAAACGATCCAACATATCCAATCGATACTGGAGCTCCTCCATGGTCATCAGGACGAAGCGGACATCCTTGCCAACCTCGGCCTCCAGGTGAGCGAGTGCCTGCTTCAGCCTCGTCCGATTCAAATGATTCACCACGAGGATGAGGTCCGCTTTCGCCTTCGGATAGTTGAGAAATACGCCGGAGACCAAGATCATCTTCACCTCGCCGATGAGCTTCAGCCGTTTGAACACCTGCGATTGCGCATTCACATTGAGTTTCGCCACGAGACCATGCAGTTCATTGAAGAAAGGAAAGTCCCGATTGGCAGAATACAACTTCTTCCCTCGCCGGATATGGCAGGACACGAATTTCAATCGTTCCAAACGATTCAGCTCGGCCGTCACCGCTGGACGATCGAGGAGTGTCCGTTGCGCGATGTCAGCCGATGCGAACTCGCCCTCGGGATTCAGCGTAAAAAATCTGATCAATCGTGCGCGGGTTTTCGTTCCGAAAAGCGCATCGAATATTTCAAGTGACATAGCGTATCATTAGGACATTACGGAACAGAACCGAAACGACAGTCATACCCGACATCCCCTCCATACACACCAGTATAGGGAAAGAGCTCCTTCCCGTCAAAAAAAACAGCTCGGAACGGGCGAAACACTTCAAAAAACTCCGAAAAGGGAGTATACTACCGATGTTTATTGCTGAAATGAGCGAGAGAAACGCTCCGCCAAGACGGCATCGTTCCGAGCGAATGATGGCGACACAATGAGAGTACCGTATGCGGGAAAAACGACACAAAGAACGCTCGAAAGCACCCCTGCCACTCCTCACCTATCAGGCAGAAGAGATTTTGGTCGCCAAAAACCGCGCCGTCTCGCCACTGGTGCTCTCATTCATCTATGAGCCCGAGAATATCGCACTCAGGGATCTCGGTACCCTCTTCGGCACTTTCATCGTGACCGACCACCACGAGGACTCTAGCTATATCGTCAACTGCCTCGCGGCGGCGGCGAAAAAAGAATACTTCATCAACCCCCGCCGTTCCGTCGAGGAGAGTTTCGAGTCGACCCTCCACAAGATCAACCTCACCTTGGGCAAGCTCGTCCGCGACGGGCACATCAACTGGATGGGAAAATTTCATGGATCCATCATCGCCATCCGTGACCGGGAGGCCTATTTTTCGGTCACCGGATTAGCGACGATACTCCTCCTGCGTCATACCACCCTCTCCGCTATCAGTGAAGGACTCGCCGATCCAGAAGCCGCCCTCCACCCACTGAAGACCTTCACCGACATTGCCGAAGGGAAACTCCTCGCCGATGACAAGATCATCGTAAGTACACCGGAACTCCTCGAGCTCCTCCCGCATGCGCTCCTCGAACGGGAAGCAGGGAAACTCCCGATCGATCGCCTCGCGCAACTCATGAGGACCGCGCTCATCAATGAACGATCCGCGGCGGCGACCATTCTCATCAATTTCTCCGAAAATCCTGCCAAAGATACGCGGGGGGCACTCCGGATGACGCCGAAGAGCGATGACGACAGCGGCACCCCGGTCACCCCGCTCATCGAAAATATATTCAGCAGTCAGCCCTTTCACAAGGAACAAAAATCCCACCCGGCAGAAGACCCCGTCGTGCCTCCTGCCGATACGGGAGAAAAAGAGCATATCGACAATCGTACCGGACATATTTATATTCAGGCCGACACCACGACTCCCAGAACGATTACCGAGACCGCCATCGATCGGGGCATAATGATACTCAAAGAGCAGTGCCTCATCCTTTTCATCAAAGGGAAAAAAAATATCCTCAGATATTCAGCGCTTCTCTCGGAAGGGATCTCCTCTTTCGTCACCCGATGCTTCCAATGGCTCATGCGATTCCTTCGGCGTCTCGCCACGCTCCTCTCCCGGTATCTCCGGAGCGCTTTGGATTTTCTGATCACCGCCTCCCGCGACCTCTTTCCACGGAAGACTTCATTCATCAATATCTCGTTCAACAAAAAAAATACGCCCACCCCCGGCTCGCCATCGCCTGCCGCCCCGGCTCACCTACCGGTATCCCGGGCTTCTGTTTTCCGCACATTCGCACGATTTCATTTCCATTTTCCCTCTTCTTGGTTTCCCCTCTCGCGACCAGCCATCCTCTATACCGATCGCATCGGGACATCCATACGGAAGCTCTGTCAAGGGATCATTTCTCTCTTTCAGTATCGTTCCACTCGGCAGAAATGGCTCATGGGAATCGCCATCTGCCTCATCCTCACCGGAACAATGCTCGTCATGCTCTCGCCTACACCAGAAGAGATCCAGGAAGAGGGGCTGGTCGTCGCCACTCCTCCTCCGACGGAGCCGACTTTCCCGCCCACGGATGAGCCGCTCGCCCGCGCCATATCCGGCAATGAAATCATGTCTTTCAATACGGATGAGGCGCCACTCATACCCCTCGTCCTGAAAGACGCTCTCTTCATCCTGACGGATCGATCCATCATCAACGGAGAAACCAAGACCAGCATCCCGCTTCCGGCATCCGCGACTCCTGTGCTCCTCGCCTCCGCGATGCGCGATCTGAACGCCATCTTCATCTACGGAGCGGATAAAAAAATGTATATTTTCTATCCGAATGCGAAATCCGCCGTCGAAAATACTTTCCCTCTCCCGAATGATTTCGCTCTGAGCGATATGGGTACCTACCTCACCTATCTCTACGCCTTCGATGCCAAACAGGGTCGAATCCTCCGATTTCCGCGTGCCGAAGGAGGCTTCGGAACGCCGACCGAATGGCTGAAAGAAAAAACGAGTTTCGGTGAAAACGCGAAAATAAGCATCGGCGAGAGCATCCTCATCGGATCTGACGGTACCATCTCATCCTTCACGAAAGGAAAGGGCGGAGCACTCCCGCTCACCGGCACAAGGGCGCCGGTCGCCATCCGAGATATCGCTCTCGCCGGTGACGGATCCTTTGTCATTCTCGATACGACTGAAAAAAGAATCGTCCACTTCAGTGCAAATGGACAACTCATCGGACAGATTTTCGATGCCAAACTCGAAAACGCGAATCATCTCGCGATTCTCTCAAATGGAAGCACTGCCTTCGTCACCACGCCAGACAAGATTCTTTCTTTTGAGATACCGTAGAATTTTTTGCAAACAGAGAGACCGCTCGATGGGAACAGCGGTTGCACCGCTCCAAAAGCGGAACAACCGCTCGCTCGTCCAAAGTCATCAAGAAATATCACTCACGCACGGCGATGGAGAAGGTAGATCCACCGTCAATAAGTTTCCAGTTCCCAGGAACCTGATATAAAGTAGGATGTGGTGTGGTTGTTGAATTATCACCCACCTGACCATTGCCATTATATCCCCATGACCACAGTTCCTGATTTGCCCCATTGGTCTTCAATGCCAGACCATGCGCATTACCAGCGGAAACAAATTTCCAATCCGTGGAAAGCCCTATCTGCTCTGGCAACGGATGAGGAGCGCTATCATCCGCACTTCCTAACTGACCATGTATATTGCGTCCCCATGCCCATAGAGTTCCATCCATTCGAACACCCAATGAGTGATTAAATCCTGCAGAAATGGATTGCCAGGTGGTACTTACCTGAATAGGCACAGGTGACAGTGCATCCCCTGATGACGAATTATCTCCAACCTTACCATATGCCCTTGACCCCCAAGCCCAAAGACTGTCATCCAACTTCTTAATGCCAAGAGAGTGTTGATTTCCAGCCGAAACCATTTTCCAACTACCCACAACCTTCGCGGGCTTGTGTCCATTCTCTCCATGACCCAATCGACCATTATTAGCATCCCCCCACGACCACAGCGAGTCATCAGTGCCTATAGCGAGAGAGAAATTACTCCCCGCCGAAACAAATTTCCATCCAGCAGGACAAATGCCAACACAATCCCCTGGACCAGAATTATCATATGCTATCCGTACAGGAACATCCCTATCGCTTGCATTACCAGTACCCAATCGCCGATCCGCACCATTTCCCCATGCCCACATCGAATGATCCGTTTTGATAGCAAGAGAATGGGACTCGCCAGCTGATACTGATTCCCAAGTATTGTCCGTCCCTATTTGTACTGGAGAAGTTTTATCAGTGCCACTATCGCCATCGCCAAGCTGACCATTCCCATTCTCTCCCCATGCCCACAATGTCCCATCCGCTTTCACTGCAAGCACATGGGCACCACTAGAAAAATTAGCGGCAGAAACCGATTTCCATTTGCTTCCGCCGATTGTCGAAACGGGGGTATGACGCTCAGTCGTGGTACCATCACCAAGTCGTCCACTTCCATTCTCCCCCCATGCCATGCTCGAGAGGGGCGCAATGGCGATCTCCAGGACGCGAACCGCTCCGTTGCTATTGGTACTCCCCTCCACTTTCACGCTCGCCAGGCTATCCCTCCAGAGGACACTGCTACAATTCGCCACCGTTAGCACCAATCCATCCGTACCATAAAAACTGACCTTGGCAATTCCTCCTGAAACACTCACATTTATTGGATTCGGACAGGTCCCGATGGCATCGCCATTCAACGAACTATACAGCATACCCGTTCCATCAAGAGTTTGAAAATTCCCATTATAAATAGCCTTCAGCACTTTCTCTGCCGCGGTATCAGCCACCTGGAAGGACTGCACGGACTGCGCCGTCGATGCGGCACTTTTCCGGTTCGAGACATTCACCATGGTGATGGACAATGCGGATGAGAGCACGATCGCGAGGATCAGCAGGGAAAATACGAGAACAGAACCTTTTTTTCTCAAAAGATGATTCATGCTTGTATTTCTACGAATTATATTTGTATTATAACACTCCTTGGAAACAACCGTCGGTTTCATTTCAGCGGACACACCGCTCCGAAAGCGGAGTGACCGTTGAAATGAATCATGCACTCAAAAGGCGGAACGACTGCTCAATGTGCGGGAGCGGTTGTTCCGCTTTTAGAGCGGTGCAACCGCTAGTTTTTTGTATCTCCGTTTTTCTTATTCAAAAATCATAAATCATCAATCGCCATCAGGGATTTCTCATCGCGATTCCCGTCCGTTCGGAAATCTCCCGATTGACGACATCCGCATCGCGACCGAAACGAAGCCGTGAGAGTTCCTTTAGGGCATTCGCGACTTCCTGATCGCCCGGTGTCGGCGGATAGGTTTTCATATTGAACGGCTTGGTGAGTTGACCGTTCATAAGGAGGCGCGCGAAACAATTCCGATTGTCCACATTGATGAGGTCCCGCGCAGTGAATACCGGCTGGAACTGCTTTTCGAGAAATTCCCCGTCCTCGGAGCCCACGCGGAACGCGACGAGCGATCCGACATTGCCGAATACCGCCTTGGAAATCTCTTCTTTCAGCTGAGCGATGAACTGATGCGCGATCGTGAGGACGAGCCGGTATTTGCGCGCCTCGGAGAGGATCTGCGCGATACTATTCGTCGTCACATTCTGGAACTCATCCATATAGAGATAGAAATCCGTTCGTTCATCCTCCGGTGTGTCCACGCGCGAAAGCGCTGCCATGAGGATCTTTCCCACGATGACCATACCGAGGAGCCTGGCATTGATCTCTCCGATCTTCCCCTTGGAGAGATTCACGAGGAGTATCTTCTTCCCGTCCATGATATCGCGGAAATTGAGCGTGCTCTTCTGCTGGGCGATGATCGGTCGCATCATGTCATTACTGATGAAGGTCGTCAGCTTGGAAGTGATATACGGGACCATATTGGCGAGCGCCGCGTCACCACCCGCCTTCTCGGCCTCCTTCGTCCAGAAATCGTACGCGATCGGATTCTTGCACTTGGTCAGTTTGTACTTCCGGAAATCCTCGTCCGCCAATACCTTGGAAATCTCCATGAGCGTCGATCCGCTCTCCGGATCCTCCATGATGAGGAGCATCGCATTGCGCATATACTGCTCGAACATCGGTCCTCCAGTCGCCTTGAGATCATAGAGCTGGTCGAAGATGCCGATCATCTCGTTGATGACGAAGGTCTTCTGTTCCGGATGATTCTGATCGAATTCGAGCATATTGAGACCGATCGGCCGCTCCGTATCGGACGGATCGAAGAGAATCACATCTTCCGCGCGTTCCTTCGGAATGGCCATCAGGATATCCTCGATCGCGTCCCCGTGCGGATCGATGAAACAGAATCCCTTGCCCGCACGCGCATCCTTCTTCGCCATTTCCTGGAGATACACGGACTTCCCCACACCAGTCTGCCCGATGACATACATGTGGCGGCGGCGATCATTGTCGGTGATGCGAATATCCGTCTTCGCACCGCGATAATCGTTGTAGCCGAGGAGAATGCCATCTTTCGGGATATCGACGGGCGGTGCGGCCGCCCCAGCTTTCAGCCACTTGATCTTCGGCGTTTCGATCTGCGATGTTGGGAAATGAAAGATGCTCGCGACTTCTTCTGTCGAGAGGATGATCGCGCTCTCCTCATCGAAATTCCGATAAATATAATCGAATGCCGCCTGCCGACCCTTCACCCGCTTCCGCACGCGGAAGGCATTCACCCCGATATTCTCGAATTGCGAGAAAGCGTTCTCGATATGGGCGAGGATCTCTTCGGCTCGGTGTTGCTCTGCCGCCGCCGCGACGAGACGGATATTCACCTTGAACGCCGGCTTCGATGCCTTGCCGTCGATCGTCTTCACGAGCTCCTGCTCCTCGGGAGTGAGGCTCACCATCTCTTTCTTCTCGACATCCGGCTCATGCTTCCCGGGGAGAAATACCGAGAGGAGCCCCTTCGCCATCTCCTTCACGATCGAATCCCCCTGCGCATCCTTCAGCCGTTTCCCGCTTTGCATTTTCTGCGCGATTTCCTTTCCCCTAGTATGTTCCCCCTTGCCCGCGGGCGTCAGGACGAATTGGATCGCCGCCCCCTCACCGCTCGCTCCGAGCCGTGACAAGGCATTCGTCATCTCACTCAATGGATCCGTCGAGAGCGCCCGGTAAGATTTGATAGGCAAAGCGTGGTTCTTGCTCAATTCCAAAGTGGAAAAAGCCGCCGCACAACCGGGCGAAAAAATAGTATAGTCGGAAACCTTCTCGATCACCGAATCGGGAAAAAATCCGTGGATCTGTTTCTCAATGCTTTCACGGAACTTCTTCGGCACGGCGAAATAGAAGAAAATCTCCTCCTTGTCGGAAGGATTCGCCACTTCAAAAACGATGTTCGGCGTCTCATAGAAGAAACTCCTCCACCCGAAAGTCCGTTTCATCGAGGCGAGCGTCCCGAGGAGCTGTTCCATCGCGGCGACCTCTTCTTTCCAGGGTTCATTGCCGGCGGAACTGTTCTTGTCATCGACATTCTTCTTCGTCACCTGGATCACTTCCAGATCCATCGCGATGGAGCGATTGATCTGGATGCGGAATCGCACCATACTCCGCACGACGAGAAAAACGCCCGAAAAAAAAGTCAGCATTCCGAAGAGAAGCGTCACCGGAAGGAGGATTATATTCAAATCGAAACCATCAGCCATTAATTTTGTATTATTTTTGAAATTCAGCGAGCGGTCGTTCCGCTTTTGGAGCGGTGCGACCACTCTCCATCCCAGATTCTCGTATCTAATATCTGCTATCTAATATCTATTATCCGATTCCTACTCCTCGATCATCCCCTTCGCCTTCAGGGCTTCATAGAACTTCTCCACGAGCTCATCGTGCATCTTGTCGAGAATATAATAGTCTCCGAGCTTCCTCGCCACTTTCACGGCATACGGCACGCCCTTCACACTCGCCATCTGGAGCAATTCCGCCACCTGACTCTCCGCGTCGGTCTGTTTCGAGACAGCCTCCGCATCTCTCACGATCTGTCCGTCATCTGTCGGGGTGGTCGTGCCACTCACCTGAGTCAGGACATCCGACACGCGATCCTCCACCTTCTCGCTCTTCGTCTCCGTCTCCTTCGATGGCTCCAGGGAGGGACTCATCTGTTCAGTCGAACCCGCGCTCCCATCAGGAATTGCCGGCTTCTCGTCCGCCTTCATCGTGCTCTCATCGAAAAAGGTAATTTCATCCGGCATAACCAATGCAGTTAACAATTAGCAGTCAATAGAAAACCCTTTTCTTCACAGATCGGCAGGGACTGATGCAATGGCGAATTTTGAAATCACCTCGCAGCGCAATCCGTCTTCGGACGAGCAGGGTATGATTGAGAAATCGCCATTGCATCAGTCTCCCTCATCAGTCCTTACACTCCGCTCTCTTTCTTCATCTCTTCCTTGAAATTCGCGACGATTTTCTCCACGACCATATCATATCCCGGGATCTTCTCATCGAGAAATACCTTCAATTTCACTTCATCCGCGCCGCCCTCCATCAATTTCTCATACTCATCCACGCCGGCAGGACCAAGTCTGTCGAGCGTCTCGAGCATGATTCGCTTCACGAGCACCTCGCCCATCTGCGCGATGAGCTCCATTTTCTTCTCGTCCGACACCGCCCCGAACCCGAGTTCCTCCGCGAGATTTTCGATCTCCTGCTGATAATTCACTGCCATATGTTTGCATTGTTTCAAAAAATTATCGTAAAAAACTAATTCGTCGTCGTATACAGCCCGATCCGCGTTCCCTGAGGAACCACCTTCGCCACTCTCGCCAGATATTCACCGACAGAAATATCGGGTCGAGCACGGAAAAAGTCACCAAGCGATGCCTTGCCACCAGGGAAAGTCTTCGGCAACTGTGAAACGAATTCTTGGAGATTTTTCGATTGAGTGGAATTGAAACGAGTATTTTCTACGAGTGAAACCGTGCCATTGCTCTCTACCCTGAGAATATCAGACATTTTCGTACTGAGAATCTCCCTCTTATCAAACACCCAATCCTTCCCACTCGCCTGATCATCCACTCGGAAAATCTGCATGAACCAATCGCTCCCCCTCCTCATTTCCGTGAGACTCGGCCTCTCAAAAGGTGCTTCTGCTGGCGATGGAGCTACTTCCACTGGTGTCGTCACGACACTGTCTATGCCGCTCGACACGCCGCGCTGAGACACAAACTGCGTCTTTGGTCCATTGACATCTGCTATAGAAACCCCCGTCGACGCATGAGGATGAAGAATCTTATTCTCGATCGTCACCTCATTGATCGGAACTCCCGGATTCTTCGCCGCCCACTCCGCAATCTTCGCATCATTCGCTTCGATGTTTTTCACCGCCTCGGCACTGATCTTCGCAGCTTTCCCCATTACCTTGTCCGCATCCCCTGCGCTGAACAACTTATCGAGATCAATGAGTTCCTTCACTTGAATATTGTGAATATTTCCACTTCCGATTCCAGCTGCCTTCAATCGCTCCGGGCTAAGATGCCTCAATTGTCGTTCCAGGGCGTTGATTGCGTGAGTTTTCTGACCCTCACTCATACCGCTGAAATTTGAATAATGTTCGCTGAGGTAACTCCCGATGAGACCATCCACCGTATCCCCCTTCGAAACCTCGTAGATATTATCTCCAACACCAGAAGGAACTCCTACGGCATTTTTCGCTGCTTCGGTCGCAACACCAGATGGCGCATCGAAATGACCCGGGCTCGGTTGTGCATAAGCACCCACTGTCGGAACATTCGCAACGGAAGGAGTACCAACAACATCTTTTGCTCCAACCGCATTTTCCGTAACCGCCTTAGCAGCAGCAGCTCCTTTTTTCGCCACATCTGCGGCATTTCCTGCGACTCCAGCCCCGAAATATGTATCCTTTATATGATCACCAACATGTGGAATACCAAACATCAAACCCAATGAAATGGCTACTGCCCCCAGCCTTCGCTTCATGTGACCCCAAATCCTACCCTCCAAGTCTTGTTGCACTACCTCTGGACTCGTTTGATTCTTGAGATATTTTGATAAGTGATTCCATCTCTCCTCTACTGCTATTTTCTCAATTTCATCCATGGTTTGCTCGGCTTGTTTCCGTACGACATTCGATGCCCTTCCTTGAGACATTTTTTCAAAGACTCCCTCGAACATCGCGAATGATCCGAGTCCCGCCGCCGCCCGACGCGCGACGAGCATGCCTGTCGCCATAGCACCGCCACCAGTCGCCACACTCGTACCCAGAGCCACAGCACCGAGTCCGACCTTCTGCCACAACTTCAACTTGTTATAACTATTCCCCAGATCTTCGCACAATCCGACAGCCTTCGCATACATACCTTCTCGCTTCATCGTCGCCTGCGTCCATGCCTCGTACAATTTGATCTTCGATTCCGTACCGAAGAACTGGAGCGTTTCAGCCATCTTGGCCTTCAGATCCTCCGGAGACAACTCCGGCTGACTTTTCAATCGTTCTATCTTCAAATCGACAAGCTGCCGAAGTGCCTGATGGTAAGCCTCCCGCTCGGGGACGCTATCACTCTCCTTTTTCCGCACTCCGAGTTTTTCCCATAGCCGTTGCCACACCCCGACATTCCGATATTCCGCTTCTGCATACTCCTTACGGAGTTCCACCAACTTCCCTGCCTCAACTACTTTTCCATTTTGATCCGTTGTCACTATATACAACTCCCTGATCTGCTTTTCAAGTTGGGAAATCCCCTGATTCCGCACCTCCTCCGGTTTACCAAAGTGTGCCAATACTTTATCTGCTTCGGGAGATCCCGAAGCCATAATATTTTCCTTTCCTACGCTATGTTCTTTGCGGCTATCCTGTCCTTCCAAAACTTGCTCCGCAAAAACAGCACCTGAAGCATAGAGCTCTCGTTCTTTCTCAAGTAGACGCTTCACGACTTCCTGCAACCCCTCCTCCAAGGGGATATTGTCAATTCCGATTTTTCCAGATCGGACATGCTCGATCAAATTTCGCAATTGTTCCGGTGTAAGCCCTTTTTCCCACTGGACTTCCGCATGCTTTGCCAGTACCACGAATAATTCATCGAAATCCTTCACCCCAGCAAGCTCTTCCTCGGTAGGTTGCGTCTTCTCTTTTTGCAACTCAGTTGCATTAACAACAGGAGGTACATCGGATGGCTTAGGAGCATCAGATGCCTGTGCGGGCATTGGGTCTGGAATGGGAGCAATCGCTGGTACAGGATCAGCAACGGATGCTTGAACGATACCTGCAGGAGCGACTTTTGGTGTCTTCGGCGTCGTTCGACCAATGCCTCGACGAACCGGCGACGCCTTCTGCTTCTTCGGCTCCGACTTCGATTTCGTTTTCGGTTTCGACTTCAACTTCGATTTCGGTTCACTGTTAGCAGGTACCCCTGGCTTCTGAGGGGCTACAGAGATAGCCTCGGGAGGCGTAGCAGCAAAAGAATGCAAACTAGCATCAGGCTTGGGCTCGCCGATTTTTATTTGAGATTTGGCTATTGTTCCTGCATTATTTCTACCATCAGCCATCCATGCAGGGATATCTTTTCCGGTCATACCTTTTTATTTTAGATATTTTTCAATGCTTTTACTGACCAACTCCCGTGCATACATATCTGTCTCCGATTCCGACCATCCAAACTTCCCTCCGACACGCGCGAAAGAATCCTTCATCCCATCAATCAAAGCACCGAGAATTTCTCCAGGATGATCTATATTATATGTCTTCAGATCTACCGATTCTTTTTGAGCGCCCTCTTTCATCGTGTTGATACCCGCTACTGCGGCACCAAAAAGAATATCATGATACCCATCGGCATCCGCTTCCTTGAAAAGCTCTTCATAGGTCCGAATCGGTGTCTCGGCGCCCTCCTTCGCGCTTCCCGCCACTGTCCCGACAACAGGCTCAGGAGAAACTCCGTCGGGAAGCGGTGGCTGATCGCCCGGATTACCGGCGAAAGTAGTTGTTGAGACATTTGGCTTCCTTGACTTCG
Source organism: uncultured Bdellovibrionales bacterium (assembly GCA_964404075.1). Classification (GTDB taxonomy): domain Bacteria; phylum Patescibacteriota; class Minisyncoccia; order Moranbacterales; family UBA1568; genus CAYTED01. The sequence continues at coordinate 24,813 of CAYOIM010000001.1, forward strand.
TGCGAGGCTTCTTTTTCAAAAATCTCGCAAATTTTTCCTTCGTCGAATAAGATACTAAGCCACTATCCACTGATTTATAGGCTATCTTTTCATCGGAAACTTCCGTAATCACATACTCTTTCGATGAATCACTTCGAAGAGTATATGTATCACCAACCACAAATTTTGCTTGTTGTTTTTTTTGGTCTTTCAATTCACGCATAACAGCGGGAAATTGCTCTTCCCAAAGTGCTACTAGTTTTTCACGAACTGGAATCACATCTCCCAACGCTAAACAACCAAAATGATCGAGGTATTGAGAAAAAAAATCTCCCTTCGCCATCTCTGGATTGGTCTTCAAAGTTTCACGCAAGGTGCTCCGGAAGTATTCCCTATGAGCATCGTCAAACAAGACTTCAGCAATTCGATTCTTCCACTGACCGATAAGACCATTGAATTTCTCAGAAAAAACCTTGTCCATGGGAAGTAATGCCGGCAATCCATTTGGCAATTTAAGGCTGAATTGTTCTTTTTTTGGATCTTTTTTTGAAGAAATCCTATCAGCCAATTCCATGAGATCCCCTATTGTCTGCGCCGAATCTATCTTCTTCTCCGTATCAGCAATATATTGACTCCCTTCTATCTGTAAGCGTGCCACTTCACCTTGATTTAACTCACCCTTACCCCAATTGCCACGCCCTCCAGCTCGAGGTTTATCCGGCTTCGGAGATTTTGGTTGCGCAGATGCTATAATCTCCCCTGCCAAAACATCCATATCCGCAAAAATATCCGCATCCTTATCAGGTACTTCTTGGATTGATGGTTTTGGTATTTCAGACATATTTATGCTCTTCATTATAATACACAAACTCTGCATGACCTACGATTTCTTCAACTCGAGCAAGCCAGCCACCCGCTGTTTCAAAACTATTGCCAATTGAGCGGTGCCAAATTTCACAACGGCCTGCTTCAGAGCATCCGCATCTTTCGGCTCAACTCTGCCTGCGGCACTAGTAGCAATAGCCACGATATGCCCACCTACCGCTGCAAGGAGTCTTTTGGCGCGCTCCCGATCCTCTCTGTATATCTCCAAGAAATTTTCACCTTTGGCGGCAAGTTTTTCGTCAATAAGAGACAAGCTCTTCGTAAGAAATGTTTCAATATCTCTTTGCGCATCTTGTTTCAAAGATTCCACATCCACCAACTCCGTCGATTTCACGGTTGCCCCCTCATAAACGGGGCCTCCCAATGCCTCCAATCGGCTCTGCCAGAGAGTACTTAATCCTTTATTAACAGCAACAACACGCGGCTTCAGCTGATCATCGAACAGCTTCGAAAATCCAGGCAGCGCCGTGTTCTTCAAACGATTGCGCTGATCTATCATCTGATGCAACACTTCATGGAGTGGTTGAAACTCCGCGCTCGTATCCTTCGGATCAATCGGTATGAAGGCTCTTGTCCCCTGTTGAGACTTCCCTCCCGAGCGTTTATGGTTGCCATTTTGTTCTCTCTTGCCGATATCTTCCAATGCTACCGCATCCGGCGCCTGTGCAATTTTCTCTTCCCATGTTTTCCGTACGAGTTCCAGAGCTAATGTAAATTTTCTCCCGAGATACAATGTTTCTAGCTCTGTATTCATCTCAACCCATATCACTCGCGCTTCACGCTGTGTCGTCCTACTCATAGCATCAAATACCTGCTTGGCCTCATCCGATACCGGAAGGAAAATCTTTTTCTTCGTCGACTTCTCCGTTGCCGGATCTATCTCATACGAAAACACGGTTTCGATATTGGTATAATCCACCAAATCAATCAATGTCTCTTTTCCTCGCTGCTCCTCTTCAAGATGTCGCCTGTATGATGCTAATTGCTCAGCTGAATTTTCAATGACATTTTCTGTAAATTCTGGTGCAACTACATTTTCGACAACTAGTGCTTGTGTATCACCAACAACGGCACGCTCCGACTTTGGAGCACGCCCTTTCCTTAGCGCACCTTTCGTCGTCGTAGCTTTGTTTCCTCCCTCTTCAGTATCACTCAAACGCATTTTCCTTTGTCCGGGCTTGCGACCTCGCTTTTTATTTTCCGATCCATCAGAAACATCTCCGTCTTCCCCGAGTGGAAAAGTATCTAGAATAGTCTTTGCAAAAGCGACAATTTCCTGCATATCCCGTGATGCATCCTGCTTACCGACCAACTTCTTTTCATACGCGAGTACTAATTCTTTCAAATGCTGCCTCTTCATGGAGAAATCAACCCGAAAGAACCAATTCTGATCCTCACTATACCCCTCCACGCCAATCAACGAAACATCGACTTGATTCAACTTATTGAGCAGACCCCTCCCAAACATCTTATTCCCTTCCTTTTCTCCAATTTCACCCTGTTTCGCTCCATCGGCAAATCCACCATCAACTGTTCCTGATTTTCCAGGCTTCCGTTTCTTATATCCCTTCCTCTTCAAGACACTCTGGAGGATACTTTCCGGGAGCACATGAGTTGCACCTCCCACGGCATACTCCACTTTCCGGGCAGTCATATTCCCTGGTGTTTCTGCTCCCGCCTGGACATTCAGTCCATGCGCAGAAATAATATGGAAATCCGGTAGCTTCTTCCCGTTCCCATCTCGAGATAATTTCGAACGAAAAGTCTCGCCCGCTTTGATTTTTGGATCCAAAAAATTCATTCCTTCACCCATACAATAAAACACACCACCACTCCCAAAGAGAGAGTCAATGGAGTTCAATACTTTTTATGCTATAATTTTATCACAAGTCACCCAAAACAAACAATCGATCCTTCCTATGCCAACGCATGCTCGCTGTGTCTCTCCTCTCTTCCTCGGACTCGGGGCGATCATCGTCCTCGCTTTTTTTCTCCGCTTCTACAATATCGAGAACCTCCCCGCCGGACTCTATCCCGACGAGGCGATGAACGGTACCAATGCGATCACCGCGAACGAGACCGGAGAGTACAAGCTGTTCTACGAAGAGAACTCCGGTCGTGAGGGACTCTTCATCAATCTCCAGGCGTTCGCGCTCAAGACTTTCGGCTACACCATCCCCGCATTGAAGCTCTGGTCGGCCATTTTCGGCACTTTGACCGCGCTCGGCATCGGACTCCTTGCCTGGGAACTCTTCTCCCGGAGGTCAGCCGCTCTCATCACCGCCTTCATCACTGCCACTTCCTACTGGGCGATCAATTTCTCGCGCATCGGCTTCCGCGCTATCATGACATCCCTTCTCCTTTCATTCTCGTTCTTTTTCTTCTTCCGCGGACTACGGACACGGAGGATCATTTTCTTCATCCTCGCCGGAGGCATCTTCGGACTCGGCGTCCACACCTATATCGCTTTCCGCCTCGCTCCCATCATCCTCGTCCTCCTCCTCCCGTTCCTCATGCTCTCGTATGAGGATTTCCTCAAGCGCTATTGGAAGCACGCGCTCGCCTTCATCTGTAGCGCCTTCATCGTCGCGAGCCCGATGTTCTACGATTTCTATCAGAACCCGCATCATTTCTCCGATCGATCCGAGGACATCTCTCTCTTCTCTCCGAAAGTGAATCATGGCGACTTCTGGGGCACCCTCACGAAAACGCTCGGTCTCTCCCTCATCAAGTATAATTTCGTCGGCGACCAGAATTTCCGCCACAATTACGCACCCTATCCTGTCCTCGACCCTATCGTCGGCACCTGTTTCCTCGCCGGATTCCTCTTTCTGCTCGGACAGACCTGGAGGCTCCTCCAGCTTCGCCTGCGTTCCGGAGAATACTCGCCACATCTGGCACGAAACGCCTTCCTCTTCATCATTTTCTTCGTTATGCTTGCTCCGGAATTTCTCACCGATGAAGGTCTCCCGCATGCCCTCCGCTCCATCGGCACCCAAGTGCCCGTTTTCCTCTTCGCCACTTTCCCCATACTCTTCCTCTTCGATCTCGCCCTGCGAAACAAGGGCGGCCGTCGTATCATCTTTTTCTCCTTCATCGTGATCGCCCTCGGAACGAGCGCTCTCTGGAACACGGTGAAATACTTCTCATTCTTCGCGCACAACCCGAAGCAATACAGCTCTTTCGGCGCGACTTTCAAAAATATGGCGGAGCATATCAATACCGCCCCGGAGGAGACCCATATGTTCCTCTATGCGAATACCGGCTATATCGACCTCCAGGCCATACTCTTCCAGACCTATCATCAGGCGCGCAATTTCACCGTCCTCAAACCGGAAACGACCATCACCCTTCCCGCGGAAATCATCATGATGCGCTGGGATGAAGATCTCTTCCAGCGGATCAAGATACGATCACCGCAGGCATACACCGAAATGATCCCCTCCGACTCGGGCTATGCCGATTTCAAAACCATCGTGATACCGGAAGCGCAGAAATAATTTATCATAGGAAGTATGTGTTTATACGGTTTTTGAGACCGCCTCGCAGCGCAGATTCTCTTCCCGAATCGAGCAGGGAATGGTCTCAAAAACCGTATAAACACATATTCTCAAAAAAATAATACTTATCTCCTATAAAACTTATGCATCAATTCCTTCAATTCATGAAGCATCACCCGGCAGTCATCATATCTCTCATGCTCGCCGTTTTCCTCGGGTTCACGCTCCGGACGGCCTGGACCGATTCCGCCACCTACGATGAACGGGCGCATATTCCCGCATCCTACAGCTATGTCCGCTATGGAGATATGCGTATCAATTACGAGCATCCTCCACTCCTGAAGGACTTCGTCGGGCTCTTCCTCCTCCCGCTCTCGCCTGTCTTCCCCATCACCGATCCGCTCTGGACCGAGGGCGTCAACGAACAATGGAATATCGGGACCCTCTTCCTCTACGGTCTCGGCAATGACGCCGATCTCCTCATTTTTCTCGCGCGTCTCCCCATCATCCTCCTCGGTCTCCTCGCCGCGTATTTTCTCTACCGGATGACCAGGGAAAGCGCCGGCACGCTCGCCGGAATCTTCGCAGTCCTTCTCTTCGCCTTCGATCCGAATATCATCGCCCATGCGCACTATGTCACGACCGATCTCGGCATCGCGACCGCCATCCTCATCGCGACCTTTTTCTTCGTCCGCTTCCTAAAATATCCTTCGACGAGAAATCTCGTCATCGCCGGCATCATCCTCGGGCTCGCGCAATCGGTGAAGTTCTCCGCCCTCCTCATCCTCCCGATCTTCGGCATCATGTCGGTCCTCTACGGGCTCGGGACGGCGGTCAAGCTTCCCTGGATCGAGCGGTTCAAGCTCGCCTTCGCCTATGCGAAAAAATATGTCGCCATACTCCTACTCTGCTTCATCACAGTGTATGCCGTTTATCTCCCGAATGCTTGGAATATGCCCGGAGAACAGATGAACGCGCTCGCCGAACAGAAATTCAACGATGACCGCCCAGCGAAAGTCTTCGCGCGCAATGTCATCGCCAACATGGAGCAAATCCCTGTTCTCAAACCATTTACTCACTACACGCTCGGTGTCATGGTCGTCTTTACGAGGGTCGCCGGCGGGAATGTCTTCTTCTTCAACAATCCGTTCTTTCAGGATACCGGAAGAGAACTCGTCTCGACGCAGGCGTCTCCCTTTTATTTCCCCGCGGTCTTCCTCATGAAGGAAACCATCCCCTTCCTCTTTCTCCTCTTCTTCTCCATCGTCTATAGTCTCTCTCAAATCGCGAGACTTCCGCTCTGGAGGGAAAAAGCATCCCTGGGACTGAAAAGTATTCTCGAAAGTTTCCACACGAAAGTGACCGAGTGGACCATCGGAGGATTTATCGCGCTCTATCTCATCCTCTCCATCACCGGCAACCTCAATATCGGACTGCGCCACCTCTTCCCGATCATCCTCTTCCTCTCCTTCTTCGTCGCGAAAACCCTCGCACAATTCGTGAAACGATGCACGAGAAATGAAGAGCACCTCGCTCCCGAACACCAGCTCAATCGTCGCATCCTCTCCATCATCGGATTTGGATTCTCGCTCTGGATCATTATTATCCCCTTCATGGCCTATCCCAACTTTCTCTCCTCCTTCAACGAAGCGATCGGCTCCGAGAACGGCTATCAGTATGTCACGGACTCCAACTATGACTGGGGTCAGGACATGAAACGGGTGAAAGCATTCATCGACATCTATAACAACTTCTGCATTACAGACGGAGATCTCTATGGTTATTGCCGGAAAATTCTTGGAGCCACTCCAACCCCATCACTCATGCCGATCACGACCATCCGCGTCGATTACTTCGGCGGTGCGGAGCCGAGCTACTATCTCGGCACTGCGTACAAGCCCTGGTACGGCGGCCTCGATCCCGAAGCCGGCTGGTATGCCCTCTCGACATTCTTCATCCAAGAAGATACTTACAAAAATATCATCCCGGGTACCCCGAGCTACCGCGATTGGCTCTGGAAGTTTCAGCCCATCGCCCGTGCCGGCGAATCCATTCTCATCTACTACCTAACGAAAGAGGACATCCAATCACTTGGAAAGTGATAGAATGTAGAATAGAGCTGGGCAAAGTATTGAAAATAAAGAAAGAGGAAAAATGTATTCACACGAGTGTCTTCAGGAAACAGCGGACGCACCGCCCGCAGGCGGAGCGACCGGCTGTTTCCCTCCCCTACCACATAACTACTCCCCCTTCACCGTATAGTACACCTTGTTCGCCGTCCGGAGATCCACCCGGGCGAGTCGATCGCGATCAGACTCCGGGATACCGCGATTGAGTGCCGCCTGAAGCGTCATAAGGGTATCATCTATCGATTGATGACCATCAACCATCATATCGAATCCTCCCTCGACATGAAAAAGCAATTCTCCCGAAAATCGTGAGATGACCCGGACTTCCGGTGTCATTGTTTTCCCGAATCGACTCTCGAATTTCTGCATACACTCGGGAATAAATGTATCGAGAGATGCATCTATGACAGCATCTCCCACTGTCGTTTCCCTGCCTTCCTCATCCCAAAGAATCACTGTGGATGGATCATCGAGGACCGAATGAATATTCGGGTGACTCCGCGCCACTCCAGCCTCATCCAAGACGAAGTCACCATTCATCGATCGCCAGACGATGACGGATGATCGTTCACCAATCCGCACCGCCAGCCCATTCGGAAATGATCGCTCCACACTGACGGACCCGATAACCGGAGAGAAGTCCCTGATATCCGAAAGGATTTTCTCCTTGGGAAGAAAGAAAAAATTATTCCTCGGAAATACCCGCAAGTGCCTCCCCTCCATATCCATACGAACGATGTCCCTGAGATCTGCCGCCGAGATGCGATCCTGACCAAAAAAAGCGATATCGACAATCGTCGTCTCACCCGAAAAGAAGAGGAAAGAGGAAAGGGTGCAGACAAAAACCCCCCAAAGCATGAGAGCGACGAGAAAATATGACTGAATCGCTCTGCGCTCTGGTCTCACCCGCTGTTCCCTCCCCCCGGAAAATTCCGAGAATGGAATGATGAGTGTCTTTTTCGTTTGTCTTCTTTTCAGAAAATTCATAGCGTGTCCTCCTCTCAAGACGGATTTTCTATGCGGAGAGAAATAGGGAATCGAATGCCAATCTCCCGTTCGCTGGCGTCTCTTTCAGGGTTGCGAGCAAAGAATGCATCCGATCGAGAAAGAGCAGTTTTTTTCTGACAGCCGTCACTTCCCCTCCTTTTCGCAATTGCTCCCGTGCGCCGAGGAGGTACCATTCGCAGAGCTCGATCCCCAACGGGACATTTTTCCCCAACTGTTCCGACAGAGCGAGCCGTTCCGATACCGACAGAGACCCGAGACGGAAGAGCTGGCGCAAGAATATCTTCTTTTGCTCGAAACCCTTCGCATCCCGCGCCGCCTCGATCGGAAGTCCCGGTCGTCCGAGAGAGCAAAAGAACGGTTCCACTGCCGTACCGTCAGGAAAGAGTTCCTGCATACCGGCGATGATCTCCTCCTCTGCCACCGGCTCGAAAGAAATCGTCTGGCATCGCGACCGTACGGTGCCGAGTATGCGCCCCGGCTCATGCGTGATAAGAATGAGGATGGCGCTATCGACCGGATCCTCCAGCATCGTGAGAAGCGCATTCTGAGCGCCTTCCGTCAGACGATGCGCGTCCCGCACGATGCCCACGCGGAACTTCCCCCGTGAAGGATAACTCGAAAGGAATATCCGCAATTCCCGTATCGTTTCCACCGGAATCATCTTCCCCTTGATCACTCCATGCTTCTCCTCCTGCAGAGGCTCTGCCACACGGATATCGACCACGGAACCGCCGGTAAGCAGGTCCGCGAATTCCTCCGCCACCAAAAATTTCCCGACCTTGTCCGGTCCGGAAAAAAGAGAGGATTGTACCGGCGAACCGCTTGCAACCATGCGCGACAAGAGCTCCCGTTCTTTTTCGTGACCGATGATACTCATACTCTCGTAATTTCAAAATCTAAATTTCAAATGTCAAATCAATGATTCAAATTCAAATACTTAAAATTCTAATATTTAAACTTGATTTGATATTTGGAATTTGAAATTTAGACTTAATGCCTATCAATAATATTCCTCATCTTCTCCTGAAATATTTCCTTCGAGAATCCTCTCATCGCTTGTCGCATACCTTCCCGATCATAGACCTGTTCATGATCGATGAACCGGCGAACACCATCGGCGAGGATTTCCGGCGTCTGTGCGAAGAAGAGCTCGCCGTTCACGCCGGAACGCACCAATTCCCGCGCGCCTCCATGCTCGAAAGCGATGACCGGCGTTCCACAGGCAAGCGATTCCGCGATCGCTAATCCGAAATCCTCCTCCGCGACATGGATGAGCGCCCTCGCCCCGCCATACCACTTGACCATCTCATCATCCGCTTGGAATCCTTTGAAACGAATTCGTTTCCCCGCTTTCTTTTCCCATGCTTTTCGAAGCGGTCCCGACCCGATGATGACGAGCGGAAGCTCCAGCTTCTTGAAAGCATCGATCGCCACGGCGATCTTCTTCGCCTCCGTCAATCGCGACACCATGAGAAAATAACCGTTCCTCTGGTCATCCCAGACTCGACCCGGGATCCCCTTCAAAGAGACCGGCGGGTATACTACCTCCGATGGTAACCGATAGTACTTCGCGATCCGCTCCCTGGTATATTCCGAATTGGCGATCAGTACATCGGGTCGCTGTGCCGCCTGCTTGTCCCAAATTCGCAGATACGAGAGCATGACCCGCCCGAGAAATCGAAAAGGAACGAAAAATCCGAGGGAACGGAGATACGATTCATTCTCATCCCACACGGAGCGCATGGGTGAGTGGACATAGGCGATATGTTTCGTATGAAGCCGCGTCACGATGCCCTTGCTCCACGCGCCGGATGACGAAATCACGAGATCGAAATCCCGGAGGTCGAATGCCTCGATCGCCACCGGATAGAACGGGAGGAGCCACCGATGTCGTCGCCTGAGAAAGCCGGGGAATTTCGCGAGAAACGATACCCTCACCTCGCGATGCGGAAAATATCGCCTGACGATGCGCGGATCGGCGAGCAAGGTATACACCGGCGCCTCCGGATACATCTCGATGAGGGACTGCAAAACGCGCTCCGCCCCCCCGAAGGCGAGCAGAAAATCATGAACGATAGCTATTTTTTTATCATTTTCGTTCATTTCTTTTTGAAAATGTAGTCGCGACTTCTTCCGCACACCGCTCCCAGCTGAATCGATCCACATTACGACTTCCTTTCGCTATTATACCATCTCGAAAAACACCATCTGAAAGCACTTTCCAGATTCCTTCCGCGATAGCTTCCGAATTCATCGGATTGACGGAAACCGCCCCATCGCCAGCCACTTCCGGCAGGGACGAGGCATCCGATGTCACCACCGGCACACCGACCGACTGCGCTTCCAATATCGGTATGCCGAATCCTTCATACAGGCTCGGAAACACGAATACACCGGCATGCCTCAATAATTCCCACTTCTCCTCCCCTGAAACATAGCCGAGTTCCACAACTGCATCTCGATATTTGATATTTGATATTTGATATTTGATATGGTCATACCCATACCCTCTCTTCCCCGCCAAAACCAACTGGTGCGGTATCCGATATTTTTCTTTCAGAATACCGAAAGCCTCGATAATCCGCACCACATTCTTCCGCTCCTCCAATCTCCCGATGAATAAGAGGTATTTTGTATCTAGTATTTTGTATTGAGTATCCGATACTGGATATTTGATATTTGATATTTGATATTTGATATTTTGTTCATATCCTTCATATATCACCCGTATCTTTTTCTCCGATACGCCATACCATCTCATCAAGTTGGATTTCGTATTCTCTGACACCGCGATTACTGTACTCGCGACGCGACAGGAGAATCGAATCGAGAGTCGCATATACCACCGATCAAGGAGCGAGTACGACTCAGGACAAAATTCATATTCCAAGCCATGTATGGTCACGACCGTTTTCCGCGGATGCAGAAGCGGCACCGTATGCGCCGGCACGAACAGGACATCCACGGGGTGGAGGAGCACCTCCAGGGAGAGCCGCGCTTGTGTCCACAATCTCGGCGACCACAATCGCTTCACCCGCCATGCTCTCGGCAATTCGAAATCAATCGTCTGCTCCGGTCGGATATATAAAAAAACCGATTCTTCCGATAAAGAACCGCGCAGATGCTTGATCACCTGATACGAGTACTCCTCGATGCCGGTCCGTTCCGGAAGGAATGCCCGCGATGCGTCGATACCGATTAACATAGCCTACGAATTACAAATCTTGTACAAACATACAAATTCTACGAATGATCCCAAACGCTTCTCACTGTAGAATACATTCGTGTATTCCATTCGTAATTTGTAGGATTACTTCCCCATCATAATGCTCCGCTTGTACACCTCGAGGTTCTCGAGGACGAGTCCGGTCCCCTTCACGACGCAGAATGCCGGATCATCCGCGAGATAGCATGGCACCCCGATCGTCTTCGCGATCAGTTGATCGAGATACCGGAGTTGCGAAGTTCCTCCGGAGAGGATCATCCCCTTGTCCATGACATCCGCCGCCAATTCCGGAGGCGTTTCCTGGAGCACCTGCTTGATGACATTGATGATTTCCCGGAGCTCATCCTGGATGGCTTCCGTCACTTCATTCGAGGAAATGGTGATCGTCTTCGGCAATCCCCCCATGAGATCCCGCCCCCGGATATCCATGTGATCATCCTTCACCTGGACGATCGCCGAACCGATAGTGATCTTCACATCCTCCGCGGTCCGATCACCGATCGCGAGGCTGTATTTCCGTTTGATATAATCCGAGATCGCCTGATCGATACGGTTCCCTCCGACCCGAGCCGATGCGGATGCCACCACTCCACCGAGGGAGATGATCGCTATTTCCGAGGTGCCGCCACCGATATTGATAATCATATTCCCCTGCGCCGCATGGATCGGAATGCCCGCACCGATGGCCGCGAGAATCGGTTCCTTCACCACATAGGCAGTCCTCGCCCCCGCCTTCAGCGCGGCATCGATGACCGCGCGTCGCTCGGTCGAAGTCACGCCCGCGGGGATGGAGAGCACCACTTCCGGACGAAAGAAACGGAACTTCCCGCTCACCTTGCCGATGAAATACCGGAGCATCGCCTCGGTCACTTTATAATCCGCGATCGCGCCGTCACGGAGCGGCTGTGACGCGACGATACTGTCCGGCGTCCTCCCGAGCATCTCCTTCGCCTCGTTGCCGACCGCCAAGACCTTGTTCTCAAACAAAGAAATCGCCACGACCGACGGCTCATTGATGACGATGCCCTTCCCCGGAACGAAAACGAGCGTATTCGCCGTGCCGAGGTCGATGCCAATTTTCCGTACGAAGAAAGCCATAGACCGAAAATACCAAATATCTAATACCTAATTCCTAATGAAATTCCCCATCCATTCATTTTTTAATTTAGATTCAAGATTTTTATTAAAAATTAGGAATGAGGAATTATTTATTTATTCGTGTGATATCCGCACCGATGGCACGGAGTCGTTCCTCGATTCGTTCATACCCCCGATCCACCTGGTAGATATCCTCGATGACCGTCTCACCCGATGCGATGAGAGCGGCGATGATGAGCGAGACTCCCGCACGCAGATCATAGCTCTTGATCGTCGTTCCGCGGAGCTGAGTCTTGCCGCGAATGATGACCTGATGTGGATTGAGCACGGTCGCCCTCGCCCCCATCTTCTCGAGTTCCGGAATGTAATGGAATCGCCCCTCGAATATCGTATCGAAGAGGAGCGTCTCCCCCTCGGCCTGCGTCGCGAGCACCCCGAACGGCGCCTGCACATCACTCGGAACGCCGGGATAGGTACGCGTATCGATCTTGTTCACGCTCCGCAATCCTCCGCCCGGCAAAATCGTGATCGAGCTTTTCCCGATGCGGAAATCGGCGCCGAATTCCCGCAACTTTTCCAATACGAGGTCGATATGCTCTTCGCGGACATGCCGCACGGTGAGCTCGCTTCCCGTGGCCACTCCGAGAATAAGGAAGGTCGCCGCCTCGTTCGCATCGGGAATGATCGTATGCGCCGCCCCGCGGAGCCTCTTCGCCCCCGTGATCTCCATCGTATGCGTTCCGAGTCCGTCGATCTTCGCCCCCATCGCGATGAGGAACTTCCCGAGATCCTCCACATGCGGCTCGGTCGCCGCGATCTTGAGGACAGTCTTCCCGGGCATGCCGGCCGCGAGCATCATGGCATTCTCCGTCGCGGTCACCGACATCTCACGGAGAACCACTTTCCCCGCTTTCCGTTTTTTCGCATCCACCTCATACCGCTTCTCTTGCTGGGCAATGCGCGCACCTAGCTTCTCCAATGCGTCGAAATGCGTCCCGATCGGTCGCGCGCCGATCACGCAACCACCCGGATGATAGAGAGAAAACCGATCGAAACGGGCCGCGAGCGAACCGAGGAGGAGAATGGAAGAGCGGATCTTCTTCACTTTCTCGACATCCATCTTCTTCGGATCGATGTCATCATTCGTGATCGCTATCGTCCGCTTGCCGCGCCATTCCACCTTCGCCCCCATGCTCTGGAGGATCTCGATCATACGGAACACATCCTCGATGAGAGGGAGATTCGAGAGGATACAAGTCTCCTTCGTGAGGAGCGTCGCCGCGAGTATCGGTGTCGTCGCATTTTTCGATCCATAGACCGGAATCGATCCGGAAAGCCTCTTCCCTCCGGAAATACGGAATACTTCCATAGACAAAAAATCCACTGTTTATTCTCCCAGTATAGCCGAAAAAATCCGATGAATCAATGAAAAAAATCCCTTTTAATCGGGATTTTTTCTGTGTTTCCGCCGGAGCAGAGAGCTTCCGGTCGGGGCAAAACGAAGAATTTCGCTTTTCTTGTGCCAGATGAAGTCCATAAAAATGGATCGGTGTTCGTTGTTCCTCTATTCAGTTTTCAAGGTACTTCGTGAAACCGAGGGGTTCCCGTACGATATGCTGATTTTTTGTATGTATGTGGATACCAGCATATCGTACGGATTCCCCTCCCGAAAAAGCTCACCATTTCAACCGCCGACCATGCATCGACAGCGAGAACACGACCACCACCCCCGACAGTTGCGCGATGGCGAGGAGGATGAGGAGAGAGAGCCTCATGACATCGGTTTTGTAATGGACAACGGTATCGGAGAGGAATGCCGATACGGAACCGATGATCCCCCCACGCGTACCACTTGGCATCGAAGTACCGAGTACGGATGGATACCGTTTCGGACACGAGACGCTCCCCTCCTGCGAAAGATTCAGCGTATGCTCATCCGTCATCCGCGTTCCGAACATCTGCACGGCGACCGTCGTCTCTTTCCCCTCGAATATCATCGGACGCACCGCGATCCCGATCTCACGATACTTCGGACTCAGGATATTCTCGCAATGCTTTCGACTCTCCATCCAAGCGCGCTCCTGCGACGCCGCATCATGAAAATGAATGGCGAGATTCTCCCCGGCATATCGATATTCGTACTTCGCTTTCCGAAACCAATCCCAGGGCGTCACCCCATCTGGCGAGGTATGGGAAAAATACTGTTCGGAAGCCATATCATCCGCCTTCGCCTCGGCCGCCTGATCCAAGAGAGGATTGCGAACGACACTCGAAAGCCCCGCCTGCTCGCGCTCTTCGTTCACCAGGGCAACAACCTCGTCCGGCAGAATCGCCGCAAAAGAGGTCAATCCCTGACACAGGAGACCGATCGTACACACAAGGGCAATTGTTCGTATTGTGTTTTTCATACGCAGAGATTGTGGCTCAAATAAAGAAAAAACGGATCCCGCTGAGGCACCCGTTTTCTATATTGATACATCTATTATAGCATGGAAAACGCTCTCAGTCAATCTCCCTCCCCTGATGGCGGACGAAATCATACGCGGAGAGCGCGGCGACCACACCATCCCCCGCGGAGATATTGTTCTGTTTGTAGGGTGCATCGGTGGCATCGCCCGTCGCAAAAATCCCCGAGCGTGAAGTCGCTTTCGTGCGGTGATCGATCAGAATTTCACCCCTTTGGTTCAGCGCAACGAATCCCTTCACGAATTCCGTATTCGGCACCATACCGATCTCGACGAACACACCATCGACCGCAAGGTCATGCGTCTCATCGCGCGCCTTGTCGAGATACCGGAGACCCTCGAGCTTCGTCTCACCGAGTATCTCCTGTGCGAGCGCGTTATACACCACCTTCACTTTTTCCGAAGCGAGAATCTTGTCCTGTGTGATGGCGTCGCCCTTCAATGACTCCGAGCGGACCATGAGGGTGATGCCTGACGAGTACGGGAGGAGATCTTCGACCGCTTCGAGTCCGGAATTTCCCCCACCGACCACGACCGTTTTCTTATTGCGGAAAAAAGGTGCGTCACAGGTCGAACAAAAAACGACTCCCTTGCCGACAAACTTTTCCTCGCCCGGGATTTCGAGGTGGCGATGCCGTCCGCCGGTCGCGATGATGATCGCCTTCGTCTCATACTGCGAACCATTGGTCGCGCTCACCACATAATGACCCGCCTCTCCGGTGACGCCACTCGCTTTCACCCCGGAGACGATCTCTATGCCTTCCTGCGCACGCAAGTGCTTCTCCAGTGACTGCGCGAATTCCCAGCCAGTGATAGAGATAGTGCCGATCCAATTCTCGATACCCGCCGAAACGGTCGACTGTCCGCCGAAACTCTCCGTGAGGAACAGGGTCTTCATCCGCTTCCTCGAGGCATAGATCCCCGCGGCTATCCCTCCCGGTCCCCCACCGATTACGATGACATCATACATACAAAATAATTTCAAAACTTAAATTTCAAATATCAAATAAAATAAAAATTCCAAATAACTAAAAACATACTGTATTGTAAAGCCCTTTTTTTGGTATTTGTCATTTGAACTTTGGTATTCGCGCTATGCGCGACCCCGATCCTTCATCGCCTGGGCGACCTTCTTCACCGCAAGCGCATACGCCCCCATGCGGACACTCGTATTATAGCGTTCTTTCTCGTTCCAGACACCCTCGATGGCCGTCTCCATCTTCTCCCTCAATCTTTCCCGGACGACCTCCTCGGTCCAAGAATAATTGATGGCATTCTGCACCTGTTCGAAATACGAGACCGTCACCCCGCCGGCATTGGCGAGGATATCCGGAACGACCGTCACCCCCATATCGAGGAGCATCTCTTCGGCTTCAGGCGTCGTCGGACCATTCGCGATCTCGATGATAAGCTTCGCCTGTATCAGATGAGCGTTCTCCTTCCGTATCGCATTCTCGAGCGCGGCCGGAACGAGGATATCCGCGGGCACCGTGAGCACCGCCTCGCTTGGCAGTTTCTCACAATCGATGCAGGTCCGGAGATTGCCAGTCGTTTTCTTGTGCGCATCGATTTCCGGAACATCGAGACCCTCGCTTCGATAGATCGTCGATTTCGAATCGGCGAGAGCGACGACGCGGTATCCTGCCGCGAAGAGCAGTTTCGCCAGATGTCCGCCTCCATTGCCGAATCCCTGTATCGCCACGGTCGCATTTTTCGGAAGATGGAGTTTCGCCGCCGCTTTTTCCAAAACATAAAATGCACCCTGTGCCGTCGCGGTATCACGACCGAGGGAGCCGCCAAGAGAAAGTGGCTTCCCCGTAATCACTCCGGGCGAAAGATGCCCCCGCATTTTCTCATACTCATCGAGCATCCACCCCATCACACGGCCATCCGTCGAGACATCCGGTGCCGGAATATCGATATGATCCCCGATGAATGGCGCGATGGCTGACGCATACCCGCGGGAGAGCGCTTCCAATTCACGGGACGAGAGGGATTTCGCATTAACGATGACCCCTCCCTTGCCACCGCCGAGCGGGATATCGACGACCGCCGTCTTCCAAGTCATCCACATCGACAATGCCCGCACCTCATCGGCGGAAACACCGGGGTGAAAACGGATGCCACCCTTGTACGGACCGCGGGCATTATTGTGCTGTGATCGGAATCCGGTGAACACCCTCGTCGTGCCGTCATCCATACGGACCGGTATCGCGACCTCGAGAAACCGCTCCGGCACACGGAGCCTCTCATAGATATTCGGATCTACCCTCAGGATCTCCTGTACCTCATCCAACTGCGACTGCGCCGATTGAAAGGGATTGACCATATAATTATTTCATTCGAAAGAGACTTTTGAGATACGCTTCATCGATCTGCTTCTTCCCGCTCCATTTGCACGCGACATCATTCCGGAGGAGCTCGACGCCGAGCACAGCTACTGCCTCCCGCACCGCCGAAATCTGCGCGATGATATCGAGGCATTCCCTCCCTTCCTCGATCATCTTCCGCACTCCGTGGAGCTGTCCCTCGACCCGGGCGACCCGGGCGATGATCCGATCCTGTCCGGACGCCGCTTTTTTCCGTACCATACTCTCTTGACATAAAAAAATATACCCACCAGGGGTATGATAGGACGAACGAGAAACGGCGTCAAGTGCCCAGACGATGAGACCCCTACCACGGGAGCCAGGACTGCCTACGACGCAGGACGCGCCCTGACCGAATACCCGAAAACCGTCCGGAAAGGAGCACTGGACTGCCATTGACGACCACATCATGGATGCCGAGCGGGTACTGATAGGGGTTCTCCGCCGTCGCGATATCGATAATCCGTTCCGGATCGAAGACGACGATGTCCGCGAAATATCCTTCCTGAAGGAGCCCCCGCTTTTCCAAATGGAAAACCTGTGCCGGCTTCCCCGTCATCTTGTGTATGGCCTCCTCGAAGGAAAGGAGTTTCTCATCGCGCACATACCGGCCGAGCACCCGCGGGAATGTCCCGAAATTGCGGGGATGCACCTGATCTCCCGTTTCCTTGTGATCGATCGAGTATCCGGATCCGTTCGAAGAAATGATGGAGAATGGGTGTCGGATACCATGGCGCATATTGTGATCCGAAATCGCCTCGATCGAGATGATCGCCCGTCCATCGCTTCCAAGAAGCACATCGATGATCACTTCCTCGGGGGATTTCTTCTGCATGGCGGCGATATCGACGATATGACGCCTCGGCATCATCTTACTGAGCGACGAAGAGAGGATCGTCATCGTCGTATAATCATTCCCCGACCGTCTCACCTCCTCCACGACCTTGTTCCTCACCCGCACATCGCGGAGCTGTCTCAGCATCACCTTCCGTCCCCCTTCCGTCACCCAGTCCGGAAGGAAGGTATAGAGTACCGATCCGGTCGTAGTATACGGATAGATATCGAAACTGATCGGGAGTCCTCCGCTCGCGGCCGCTTCGATACAGTTGAGCGCCTCCTCGAAGAGATGCCAGTATTTCTGTCCGCTCGCCTTCAGATGGGAAATATGGAGACCGATCTTCGTTTCCTGCGCGGTACGGATCGCTTCCTCGACGGACTCCACGAGTCCATCGGATTCATTGCGGAGGTAAGTCGAATAGACGCCACCGAAATGAGCCGCTGTCTCCGTGAGATCCATAATCTCGCTTCCGGTCGCGCTCTTCGCATGCGTATACCGGAGTCCCGTGGAGAAACCGATGGCGCCTTCCTTCATCGCGCGCGAGAGGAGGTGTTTCATATCATCGATATCCCCCTGCTGAACCGGTCGATTCACATCGCCGAGCACTCCGCGACGGAGCGTTCCGTGGCCGACGAGCGTCGCGAAATTGATCGTGAGACGCTTTTTTTCCAATGCCTCCAAAAATTCCTTCATGGACAGCCAATTGAAGGAAATCTTTTCCACATCGGTCCATTTCTGGATGGATCGTATCGTCTCGTGCGTCACGAATGGAGCGAGTGAAGAGCCGGCATTGCCGCCGATGATCGTCGTCACACCCTGACGGAACATGCTCGGGAGTTCCGGATGTGAGAGAAGTTGCCAGTAGACATCGGAATGATTGTTCACATCGATGAATCCCGGAGCGACATACCGCCCCGACGCGTCGATCACCTGCGGTGCGGCTTCACGGGAGAGGTCCCCGATATGCGCGATGGCATCCCCTTTGATGCCGATATCCGCCCGAAACATCGGCTTCCCTGAGCCGTCGATCACGGTTCCGTTTTTGATAAGGACATCGTACATAGTTGAAGAAGAGATGAGAGAGTAGAGATGAGAGAAGGTGAGTTTTTTTACAGCGGACACACCGCTCCAAAAGCGAAATGACCGTTGTAAAAAATAAGAAACAAAACTAGCGGGAGACGACCGTCACCATTTCCACCAGCCGATTCGCATATCCCCATTCATTATCATACCACGCGATCACCTTGACGAGATCCCCATCCACGACTTTCGTCAGCGAGAGATCGACGATGCCCGAATGCGGATTCCCGATGAAGTCCGTCGAGACGAGGGGCTCCGTCGTGACCGCAAGGACGCCGGCGTACCGCGCTTCCTTCGATGCCGCCTCGAGAACGGCATTCAATTCCTCGACCGTCGTTTTCTTCTTGAGGAGAAAAGTGAAGTCCGTCACGGAGACGACGATGGTCGGCACGCGGAAAGACAATCCGTCGAACATCCCGGCGAGCTCCGGAATCACCTTCGTGACCGATATGGCGGCACCGGTCGTCGTCGGCACGATATTCTGTCCGGCGGCACGGGCGCGGCGGAGATCACGATGCGGCGCATCCTGCAGATTCTGATCCGCGGTATAGGAATGCGTCGTCGTCATGAGCGCCTTCCCGATGCCGAATTTCTCATGGATCACCTTCGCGACCGGCGCGAGACAATTCGTGGTGCACGAGGCATTGGAGATGATCGCTTCGCCTTGATACTCATCGTCATTCACCCCGCGGAGATAGGTCCTGATCTCACCCTCATCCTTGGCAGGAGCGGAGAGGATGATTTTCTTCCCTCCCGCCTCGACATGCGCCATCGCCTTGCCATCATTGAATCTCCCCGTACACTCGAGGACGACATCGACGCCGAGATCTCTCCAGGGCAATTTCTTCGGATCCGGCTCACTATAGACCGGATACGGCTTCCCATCGATGACGATCGCCTTCTCTTCGCCACGGACGGATCGCCGGTAGGTGCCATACGCCGTATCGTACTTGAGAAGATGCGCGAGTGTCGCTGCGTCCGTGAGATCATTGATCGCGACCACCTCCATATCGCTCCGTTCAAGGATGATTTTCAAGGCCGCCCGACCGATCCGCCCGAACCCGTTGATTGCTATTCTCACCATACGATAAAAATTATATGTTTATTTATATTATAAAAAAATTTCTTCAATTGCTCTCTATTATAGTTTTGAAAAATTCGATATTTGAAATTTGGCATTCGGTATTTTCTAGGCCTTCCCTTCTCCCCCATACATCCGTATCTTCATCTTCACCACATTCGAGACCTCGCTCTTCGCCCCCTCGAGGAGACGGCGGATGTCGGTCTCATCATGCTCCTCGAGGTGCTCTTTGATCGCGCCGATGAAGGCGAGACGGATGGATGTGTCCACATTGAAACAGCTAATCCCCATGCCGATCACCTTCTTCACGCGTTCCTCACTCCAATCCGATGAGCCATGGAGAATGAGCGGTACGGATACCTTCTCGACGATCGCCTGTAGACGGTCGTAATCCGGCACCTCCCGTTCCTTGAAAAACCCGTGCGCATTGCCGATGGCGACCGCCAGCGTATCGATGCCGGTCCGCTCCACGAATTCCGCCGCCTGCTCCGGATCCGTCATATAATTGTCCCAGTTGATCGAATCCATATTGACCTCCCCGAGATACGGGACATTGCCGAGTTCCGCCTGCACCGTAATGCCACGCAGATGCGCGAGCTCCACGATCTTCCTCGTCGTCATCACATTGTCGGCATACTCTTTCCGCGAACCGTCGTACATCACCGAAGGAAATCCGATTTCCATAGCGCGCTCCACCACCTCGAAACTCTTGCCATGATCGAGATGGATACCAACCGGGATTTCCGGCGCGTACATTTCCGCCATGTTTTTTATCAATTGGAAAATGGCGCGACCGCCGGCATAATCGAAGGTCTTCTCCGTCACCTGGAGAATCACCGGGGATTTCATTTCCCTGGCGGCGAGCACGATGCCGCGCGTCGTCTCGAGGTTCACGGTATTGAAAGCGCCCACAGCATATCCCCCCGTACGAGCTTTCTCCAACATCTCCAGCACATTCGTTATCATACTCCTCTGCTCCTATTATTGATTATCACGACTCAGGACTTTCCGCGGATACGGAAAGCGTTTCCGCCATCTTCGTCATCTCGTACGGGAAAAGGCTCTCTCTCCCGACCAGGACACCGTCCATTCCGGCATCGAGACATACTCTCGAGAGGAGCGCCTGTTTGACGGAACCTCCGTAGAGAACCGACACCCTGTCTGCCGTCCGAAGATCGAATATCTGCGCCAATACTTTCCGGATAAGTATCCGTACCTCCATAATGTCAGCCGTCTCCGGAGTCGTATCCGTACCGATCGCCCACCGCGGCTCATACGCGATCACGATCTTCTCCGCCTGCATCCGGGAGAGTCCTTCGAAAATAGATCGGGTACATCGCTCGATGACCGCGCCTGTCTGTCCGGCCGCGCGCTCATCCCGGGTCTCGCCGATACACACCACCGGCCGGAGCATCTGACGCAATGCCGTGTCCATCTTCCTGCGCACGATCGCATCCGTCTCTCCGCAATAGAGCCGCCGCTCGCTATGACCGAGGATGACGAATTCCGCACCGTATTGCTTCAGCATGATCGGAGAAGTCTCCCCCGTATAGGAGCCTTCCTTCTCCCAGAATGCATCCTGCCCCCCGAGCTTCACTGTCTTCGGCAGATGCCCGGACATGAGTCCGAAATGGATACTTGGCGGACAAAGTACATACTCGACATGCGGAAAGAGATGCCCTTTCGTCTCGCGCGCGAGCACCGTCAAATACTGCCGGACATCCTCCGGCGAGAGGAGATTCATTTTCAGATTGCCGATGAGATATTTCATGAGGAAGGAAGTGATGGATGAGAGGATAGAAAGTAGAGAGTGGTATTTTTTACAACGGACGCACCACTCCAAAAGCGAAGCGACCGTTATAAAAAATGAGGAGTGTCTATAGCTGTTCGCGCAGGAATGCCGCCGCCTTCTCCGGCTCTATCGTGGAAATCTCTATGCCCGTCGAAAGCTCGAACCCCGCCCAGGTCGCGGTCTTGGGCAGAATTTCGATATGCCACTGATAGTGCGGATAATCCCGGCCATCGCATGGCGCCGTATGGATATAGAAATTATATGCCGGATCCGAGAGCCCCTGATACAGGGAAAACATCGCTTTCTGGAAAACTTCCGCGAGAGAAAATTTCTGCTCATCGGTGATGCGCTCGAAATACGGACTCCCCTCCCGCTTCGCCGTCACCCACACCTCGAAAGCGGACCGTGAAGCGAACGGACAGAACGCGATGAAATCGCTGTTCTCATACACGATGCGCGATTTTTCTTCCCGCTCACGATCCACCATCACCTGATACACTTTCTTCCGGTGGCTCCGATAATACAGTTCCGCACCGGAGAGTTCGCCCTGGATATACGGCGACACGACCGGTATCGCCATGAGCTGAGAATGGGGATGCGCGATAGAAGCGCCGGCCTCCTTGCCGTGATTGTGGAGGATCTGGATATAGTTGACGCTCTTCTTATTCATGAGATCGAGATAGCGGCTCTGATACGCATCGAAAACTTCCGCGATCTGCCATTGCGGAAGGAGGGCGAACGACTTCACCGGATCATGCGTCACGATAAGCTCGTGATACCCCACCCCGGACATGGCGAAATACGGACCATCGGAGAGGTCCTTCACCGCCCGCCCCCTCGTAAAAGCCGGGTATTTGTTTGGAAAGACGCGCACACTCCATTTCCCGTCCGGCAAACGGTAGATGAGGATATCCTTCTCCTGACCGCTCTCATCGGGATCGGCAAAAGGATCATCCGGGTCGGCATCTTCCGCCCGCTTGCCAGCGGACGCGAACTCATCCGGCCGTTTCGCACGACCAGTCGCGATGACGACCCAATCCCCCGTCACGATATCCTGACGGAGCTCGGATTCATAGCTTGCTGTTGTCTTTTTTTCCTCCTCCACACGCTTTTATTATTGTTTTCTGCGCCGTTCAATGTTCTTGTATCGGTTTCCTTCCCGCGGATATATGATACGCTCCGGTCCAGATACGAAGCCGCGTCTTGAACAGATCGATGAACACCCGGATGTATCCGTTCGGTCCGAAGAGATTCACCGTCGATCCCTCCTCGTTCAACCATCGGACCGGCATCTGTTTCACAACATAGCCCAATCGCTCGGCAAGGGTGATGAACTCAAAATCGAAGCCGAACCGATCGACGACCATCCGGCTCGCGACCGCGTCCGCCGCCTCGCCGCGGATGACCTTGAAGCCGCACTGGGTATCCGGATACCGCCACAATCCGAGCACGATACGGATCACCCAATTCCCCATATCACCGAACCATTCCCGCCACTTCGGCTGATGCACGGTGATCTGTGAATCGCTATGATCCCGAGACCCGATCACGACATCGAACCCCTTCTCGAATTCCGGGAGGAACGCGTCGAGATGGGTAATGGAAGTCGATCCGTCGGCATCGAGGAACAGCCGGTATTCCCCTCTTCCTTCGAGCAATCCCTGCCGCACGACGAACCCCTTGCCGTGATTCTCCGGATTCTCGATGACGCGGAGATTCGCCACCTGATGCGCGTAATTCCGCGCCACTTCCGCGGTATTGTCGGGTGACCCGTCGACGATGACGATGATTTCGTAACTGTAATTCTTCGCGCGGAGATACTTGTCGATCTCGATCAGATTCCGCCCGATCCGCTCCCCCTCCTTGTATGCGGGAATAAGGACACTCAGATAGGGTTGTTCCATACAGGACTCTCAGGAGTTACACTTCCATTGTACCATAAAAACAATGGCTAGATAATAGATACTAGATGGTAGATAATAGAACACAAAAAACAGAGGGCACTGTTTCTGTACTTTTTCCTCATCTAATATCCAACATCCATTATCTACTATCTACTCTCCAATATCTGTCTCCTTGTCCATGTACGACTGTAGGATGATTCGGGCGGCCTCGGCATCGTCGTGCCTGCCGACATGCTTCTCGCCCCGCTCGATCAGATTCGCCTGTGCCATCTTGGTCGTGAACGACTCATCCTGATAGACGATACGGATGTCCGGAAGCTTCTCGATGATGAGCTTCCCGAGTTTCTCACCATCATACTCCGTTTCTTCGCGATTCACATGCGACGGTCCGCCCGCATTGCTTCGCAAAGCGTTTCGGGCAGGAATCCCGATCACGACCGTCCCGACATCCTCGAGCTCGATGATATTTTTCAGATTTGAAAGGAAGAAGTCATCATTTTTCAGCGTCGAATACGCCAAAGCGACGCCCGTCTCCGCATGCGCCAAAGCGATACCCACCTTGGAGGAACCCCAATCAATACCTAAGTAGTTTCTTTCACTTCCCATACAGTCCAAAAAAATCTCAAATTCAAAATAACAAGCTCCAAATAAATTCCAAAATGCTCAATACAAAATCTTAAACTTTTTTGTCTGATTTTTTGAAATTGTAATTTGCAGTTTATTTGGAAATTGAGATTTTATATTTTGCATTTATAATCTCGTGATTATTTCCGCTCCCTCCTTCGTAATGATCACCGTATCCTCGAAATGCGCGGAAAGCGAACCATCGGCCGTGACGAAAGTCCACTGGTCGGGTCCGAGCTGAACTTCCCAACCTCCAGCATTGATCATCGGCTCGAATGCGACCGCCATTCCTTCGATAAACGAAAATCCCGGGACACTCTTCGTCACATAATTCGCGATCTGCGGTTCCTCATGCAATTCCCGCCCCACGCCATGACCGACGAGGTCCCGCACCGGGAGGAATCCATCCCGCTTCACGCGATCCTCCACCGCTCGGGCATAGTCGATCATCTTCGACCCGGGGCGAAGGGTCGCGATGCCGGCATCGAGCGACTCCCTCGTCGCGACGAGGAGCTTCATCGCTTCATCCGATACCTGCCCCACGGCGAAAGTTCGCGCCATATCCGACACCATGCCCTCATACCGCATGCCGATATCCATCTTGAACAGATCCCCCTCCTTCAGGATGCGATCACGACTTGGAATGCCGTGCACCACTTCTTCATTGATAGAGGCACAGATCGTCGCCGGGAACGGTGTCCCATGACCATACCCTTTGAAAATAGGAGTGCCGCCAATTTCCGTAATCCATTGCTCCGCGAGTGCATCGAGTTCCCCCGTCGAAATACCGGGTCGAATGCGCTCTGCGAGGCGCTCCACGATCCTCGCCATCTCCCGCCCGGAGTTCCGCAAGCGATTCAATTCATCATCGGTTTTCTTCCAATCCTGTTTCATAAACAATCCCTACCATTTACATCTCTTTCCTCAACTCTATTCTCTATTTCCTCATCTCTTCCATATTCGCTTCAATCTGCTGAAAAATTTCTTCCGCCGGTCGCGTCCCATCCACGCGAATCAGCTTGCCGAGCTCATCGAAATGCCGTATCACCGGTTCCGTATCCTCATGGAATATCCGCCACCGATTCTCGACGCCCGCCGGCGTATCGTCTTTCCTCTGCACCAATTTTCCGCCGCATTTGAAGCACGGCTCGGCATGATCTTCCGGATGCATACCGCTGACGAATTTCTCCCCGCATTGTTCACAATTGAATCGGCGCGAGATGCGGTCGATCGACACTTCTTTCGGCAGGTCGATGAACACGACGCCGTCGATGGTGCGACCATATTCCACGAGGATATCGGTGACCTCCTTAATCTGACTCTCCCGCCTCGGTGCGCCGTCGAGGACGATGCCCTTCGCGGGATCCGCCTTCGCCAGCGCCCTGCCGAGCGCCTGTTTCACCACCGCATCGGAGGTCAATTCCTTGGTCACATAAATCGTCTGATAGACTTCTCTCCCGAGAGGAGAATCCTCGCTCGCGATGAGCCGAAGCTCGCCACCCACATCGATATGGGTCAGCGAGAGTCGCGACTTGAAAAAGTCCGCCTGGGTGCTCTTGCCGCTCCCCGGCGGCCCGAGTAGAATATAGTTTTTTCTCTCCATAAAAGAATATTGGATATCAACGAGTGACAGAAATTATGTATACCACGAACAATGAGTTCAATCAATGCCAGATGCCTTCCGCCAGACACCGCGCGAGAGAAAGAAAACGCCCGTCGCGAAAATCGCCCCGAGGGTATCCGCGAGCATATCTTTCTGCGCGTCCCAGATATCTCCCTGACTCCCGAGATACGCCATGGCTGATGCGACATCCGCCGATGAACCCGCGGCATACCACCATTCGATCAGCTCGTAGCTCATCGCGATCGTCGCGATCGCAAATACCGGATAGGTGAACAAGAGGAATTTGTTCGCTACGAGACGCTTTTCCCAGATCCATTCCGCCATCGCGAACGCATAGAATCCGACGGTGAAATGCGCGATGCGGTCATAATGATTCCGCTCGAACCCGAAGAGATCCGAGAGCCAGTCGAATGGCACGAGCGCGAAAGTATAATGCCCCCCGATGGTATGGAGAAAGATAAGCACGAACATGAAGGCATACGCCAGATTGGAAAACCGCACTCCACGCCGATAGAGGAAGAGGATGACCGCGAGGATGATCCACACGGTCAGATTCTCCGCGAACCATACCGTGCGATCGACCGGATCGACGGCAAGCACGAGGCAGAGCGCGGCATAGGCTCCGAGGAGCAGAAACAAAAACCTGGAGGTGTTTTGCATACGATAATAAAAAAAGAAGAATTAAGGATGATTCAAAAAATCAGCAAAAACAAACGCATCCCCACGGATGAAACAATCACTCAACTCACTGCTCCATCTCCTACTATACCGCTCATCGGAAAAAGAAACAAAAAAAACCGCCCCGACGAAAGCCGGGGCGATTCTTTCTGCAGCACTTATGCCGCTACGAGCGACACATTGACGGCCGCCGGTCCTTTTTCACCCTGAACAACCTCGAAAGTGACGACATCGCCGACTTTCAAAGAATCATAGGTGACTCCGACCAGTTCTTTCGAATGGAAGAAGAGATCCTTCTCGACGCCTTCGCGCGAGATGAATCCGAATCCGCGATCCGTAAGGGTCTTGATAGTTCCTTGCATAGAATTCGCTTGGGGTTACTTATAACGAGAAGCTCGACACTATTTCTTCTGTGCTCCGAGAAAGGGCTTGCGCCCTCGCTAACACCCCTCCACTCTAGCGCAAAAAAGGTCTTTTGTCAATCCAGCACCTTTTGAGCACTTTTATCCCTTGATAAAGGGATTATTCCGTCGTCACGCCGTCGAACTCCGGCTCATCCGCCATCGCTTCCGCCTTGGTCGCCCGTACCACGCCATCCTGGTGATGTGATGGCGCATAGATGGTATACAGCCGAAGCGCATCGGTCTCGGAGGTATTGATCACATTGTGCTGTGCCCCCGCTGGCACGATGACACTGTCGCCATCCCCGACACGGTACTCCGTCTCGTTCACGATGACCTTCCCCTCTCCCCGTTCGAAACGAAAGAATTGATCACCATCCTCGTGCACCTCGAGACCGATCTCTTCGCCCGGCTTCAAGGTCATGAGGACGAGTTGCAGATGCTGTGCGGTATAAAGCACCTCCCGGAAATGCTCATTCTCCAAAGTGAGCTGTTCGACATTCCCCTTGTATCCTTTTTTCATATGATTGCGGGTTATGAGATTACACTCCTTACATTCAGTATACAGCTTTTTCACCCCTCGAACTCCCGGTCATGCTCTATCTTCGCACGCCAGGCGATGAAGTTGACGAAACCGTAGAGGGAGAGCGCGATGATGAGGAAGGATTGCCGATCCTCCGACGTCTGCACGGGCATGTGACTCATGAGGAATATCGTGAGGATGAAGGAGAAGAGCGGGAGGAGTATATCCATCTTCGCATTCGCCGGCGTCTCATGGATCCGGACATGCCGCTCGAAATATTCCCAGAGGAGAGCGATGCCGAGCGTCGCGACAAATGAGAGCGGTACCGACCACGAGAACACCAATGCCGAGAGTGCGATGACCACCCCGAACAGGAAATGCGGTATCGACCACCAATCGAGACTCTTCTTCGAATACCAGTAGTATATTTGTTTCATGTCCCTATTGTACATCATTTTCCAACGCCTGCCCGCCCTCATTCAGGCGCTCATCATTCATCACGAAACCCTTCACGATATATTCTCGTAATTTCTGCGTCGCCTATATGCGGAATTGCGTACCTCTATGGGACTTCACTCGGTATCCGACAGAAATAATAACATCGAGGTTATAGAAATTTACGCTATATGCCTTTCCATCCGACGCAGTATGCTGGGACTTCCGGCATACTGAATTTTCCACTAATTCCCCCTCTTTAAAGACATTTCCTATATGTTCAGTGATCGTTTTTCTATCCTTCTGAAATAATTCTGCCATCTGCTTTTGACTCAGCCAGACGGTCTCACCCTCGAGACTTCCCTCGATCTCCATCTCCCCATCCGCAGATACATAGAGCAAAATATTATTCTTATTTTCATCATCCCTTGTATTGCTCATTTCTTTATGTTTACACAAATTACATAGAGAATGATACAACAACACACGAAAACATGTCAAACCTGGTATATAAAAAACGCCCTTCTGCCGGAAGCAAAAGGGCTTGGTTTTGACAGCTGAGCGAGTCCGCGACTCAATACAGCTTTTCATTTTTCTTGATGTTCAATACCAATTTTCCAAACACCTTTTTCCAGAAAAGCTTCGACTGTTTGACGAGTCGCCTTGTTGATGAGATTCGAATGCGACAACTTCTTTTCCTTGGCATATTCAGCCAGTGTGACAATCTTCTTATCCTCCAAATAGGCCAGCCTTTTGTGATAGCTATTCGTCAGTGCTTTTCCAACTATTTCCTCCATAATATCGGTTGCGCCATTCAAATCAAAATCCCGAAAAGCCGTATAGTAGCTTTGCCGATCAATAAATTTTATATTTATCGGCACAAATCCCTCCCGAATGAGCAAGTAATTATTCAGTACCCGTCCGATCCGGCCATTACCATCACAAAAAGGATGCGTATGCTCAAAAACGAGATGCAACCTCGCTATGCGCCGAATGATATTTTCATGACTGGTAGCATTATATTCGGAGAGCATTTTTTCCAAACGCTCGACAACCTCCCTTGGATGCGGAGCGATATGACTACCGACACGAACAAACTCATTTTCCGCTCTGAATCTTCCCGCAATATCATCGCGGATATTGGAAATGAGCATTTTATGAAGCATGAGAATGACCGAAAGCGCGAGTTCTTGCTCCTTGGCTTTTTTATCGATATACGAAACAACTCGAGCCAAATTCTTGGCTTCAAAAATTTCTCGCTCGCTGATGAATCGATCCAGGTCAATCTGCAATAGTATTTTCTCCGTTTCCTCAAGAGTAAGCGTGCTATTTTCGATAGCATTGGAGTTATACACCTGCTCAGCTACTTCTGCTTCGGAAATAAGTCCAATAAGCGCCTCTTTTCCAGTAAAGGCTTTGTAATATCGCTCGCGCAAAGAGCTTATTTTATTGTAGACATTTAGTATTTTTGCCATAGGCGTATACTACATTATTTTCACGATTTTGTCAATATAACCGTGAAAAATACCATGAATTATAACTATTTTCACGGTTTTGTCTACAACTCCCCCGCGAAAGCCTTTTTCAGCAACGATTTCTTCAACTCCTCCAGATCCGCCAGCTTCTGCCG
>CAYOIM010000002.1:0-7167 GCA_964404075.1 uncultured Bdellovibrionales bacterium
TAAATAATCAATAACAAAAGTAATCAAAATGTCTATGTCGAACCAATCCCTCGCACAGAAAAGCGTCTACTGGCTGAAAGTCATCTCCCTCGGACTCATCCTGGGACTCGGTATCCAATTCGCCAAGGCATGGACGGGTCCATCCGCGGCTCCTCCAGGGGGGAATGTGAGTGGACCGATAACGACGAGTGACCAGGGACAACAGAAAGCAGGGAGTCTTTCTGTCAATACTTCAGGCGCATATGTCTATGCACTGCTTGTTCCACATGGGAATGTGGGAATAGGGACGATTAGTCCAGGTGAAAAGCTTGAGGTAAATGGTAATGTGAAGGCAACCGCCTATTTTTATGCGTCGGATATTCGTTTGAAAGAAAATATAACCCCACTTAAGGATTCTCTCGATAAAATTTTGCAATTGAATGGATATAATTTCGATTGGAAAGATGATAAAAGAAAGGATGTTGGGGTTATTGCCCAAGAAGTAGAGAAACAATTTCCGGATATGGTGCATACCGATGCACAAACAGGCATGAAGTCCGTCGAATATGGTAATCTCACCGCACCCCTCATTGAGGCTGTGAAGGAACTTTCTCACAAGGTAGATGTTCAAAATGAACAAATACAATCACTACAAGCAGAAGTTGAGATCTTGAAATCTGGCAAGTAAGTCTTCTCTTTTGTTATTCCTACATGAAAAAAAGTATTCTAAAAATGTTCTTTGCGGTCGGTGTAATGGTAGTCACCTTTGGTGATGTCGCACATGCCATCAATACTCTTTCTGAGGGGTATCAGGTGCTTCCAGGTGTTGCGACAGTCATAGACACCACTCCAATAGGAGGGGATTGTAAGTCAGTAGTCACGCCAAGTGATGGAAGGGATCGTTTTGTTCCGACCAAGACGCTTGCGGAGTGGGATGCTTTTAAAAGCGCAGCGCCGGGGCTGGGTATAGCCTTGAATCCATGTGGAACACCAATTACATTGACATATTTTGAAGGGAAGTCTCCAACTTATGATGCTACCGTTGATAGCATGCATTTTAGAGTCGTAAATGGAAAGCTTCAGATTTTTATATCTGCGTTATATCCATTTTATTCTTGGCTTCCAGATCCAATAGTTCCTGGAGGAGGATTAGACATTGACCCTGTTACCTTGCACGCCAAATGGAATATTCTTGGTATTGCGGAGTGGGATTTTTATCTTCGAAAGAATGGAATGTATTCGTCGCACAACAATGGACCAGCTCAATATTTTGGAAAAGGGTGGTGTGATAGTTCTACATATTATCCATGGAATACACCCTATTGTGGTTGTAAGGCCGATAATACATGGGGACCTAGTTATCTAAATTGTTGGTGGAGTTATGGTCAAACATCATCACCATATTCTCCAAGTAATCCCCCTCCGTTGGATCCGTAGAGGTTTTATCAATTTGAGCCAGGAGCGGTATTGGGTGTTGTACTCATGCCGTTAGTTCAGATGCTTGCTATGCGTGGCAGTCGGTTTCAATGAATAGCATACCTTCGAGGATGATAATCAAATGAGAGACCTCTTGATGAAAAACTAGGAATGAGAGAGAATGAAAGGAGAGTAATAATCCAGACAAAAAATTCGAAATAAATATGAAAAAATTTTTGATGTTGAGCTTCCTTGTATTTCTCTTTTCCATCCAATCTGTTTCCGCCGCGACGGGGGATGTGGAGGGATATGCCTGGGGCGGGGGTGAAATGGCGGATACCAATGGGGGTATACCGCCGAATAACGGGGTTATTGATGGTGATGAGAATGGCATCGGCTGGATCAGTATGAATAGCACGGTCGCGCCTACTTACGCGGTGAATATCCCTGTGAGTGATGGTAATCTCTCTGGATATGCGTGGAGCGAGCATTATGGATGGATCAGTTTCAATGCAGGGGATGTGATTGGGTGTCCGAGTGGGACATGTGTCGCACAGAGGGTTGGAGATAATATCACTGGATGGGCACGCATCATCAGCATTTGCGATACGGGCAATGCCGGCAATGGGCATGTCCGCGATGGTCATTGCGATGCGAATGATGATGGGTGGAATGCTGGTGGCTGGAATGGTTGGATAAGTTTGAGTGGTGGTAACTATGGCTTACAAATTTCCAAGATGGATAAATCAGGCTCCAATCCGACCTACGCCTACTCGGATGAGCTTGGCTGGATCGATTTCAGTTTTGCGGGATTTGGAAGTACCCTGAAAATCTGTGAGGGATCATTCCAACGGTCAGTAGCGCTCGTACCTCCGGTCAATATACCGTTCGCATCAACTGCAACGAAAACCCTTACAGCAAAGTATGGTGCAGGGGACTGTATGACAGATTCTCCGGTGATTGCTGTGTGGTCTGCTGCTGATGTACCGGAGGACGCAGTATCTTTGTCAAACCCTCTCACGACGGACACCGTTACGGTCACGGCCAACTTGGTAATAGGCGTTCCTTCGAAGAGCGAAAATATTACTGCGACATACAGCGGAAAGACAGAGACAGCCAAAGCGGTGGTGTCGTGTGTTGCGCGCACCTGTTCTGACTTCGCGGCACAAACTAATACATACTGTTCTTCTGAATCACAGACATATAATAACAATTGTGGCGGTACGATTGCTTGTCCTGGCACCAGGAACTGTGACTTCAATTTCAAAGAGACGAGTCCGTGATGAGGGGGAGATGAGAGATAGGATATGGGAGCATGGAGTTGAGGGAGCGGTCGTTCCGCTGGTAAGAGCGGTGCAACCGCTGTTTGAGCAGAAGAATACAATAACAAAAGAGGGGTCGCACCGCCCGCAGGCAAAGCGACCGCTCCGTCAATACATAAATCAATAATAAATCAGCGGACACATCGCTCCAGAAGCGGAGTGACCGCTTACGCAATCAGTATGCTCCAGTCAGAATACGATGCGATGATGAGCCAGAAGAGAGTGAAGATACTCCTCATCATCCTCACGACTCTCATGGTCGCGGTGGTGCTCTATGTCGTGGTCAAGGCAGGGAGAGAGAATATGCCCGTGCAGGCGCCAACGGTGATGGCGCCGAAGGATGACACAGCGCCACCATCGCCCGAGGAGATCCAGAAAAAACTCGATGAATTGAGCAAGGTACCCGAGGGAGTAACCCCTCCACCACAGCCCTCCCCGAAGGAAATACAGAAAAAACTCGATGAATTGAGCAAGACACCGGATGGGAAGACCCCGCCCCCACCATCTCCTGAAGAAATTCAGAAGAAATTGAATGAACTCAGCGTGAAGAAATGATCGGTATCGGTTCGGTTTCGGTTCATCGTCGGTAGAAACGGTATTCTCAAAATAGAGCCTTGTTGTATTACCAAGCGAGTGAGTAAAGTGAAAGTCCCTCCTTTTACTTTCGAGCGAGTGACGGTAACACAGGGTAAATACTCCGTGGCTTGCCGCGGAAATGAAACGAGTTGTACTTGTTTCAGTGTTCGGAGCTTGCTCTGGGGTCAATACCATTTATTTGAACCGTGACTGAAGAGAATAGACGGCGTCCAAGGCATTGGGCGTTGTTTTCTTTTTTGCGGTATACTGGGGGTATGTCGGAAACATTCATTCGGCAAATCGAGGATTTCATTTGCGGGAAATGCGGCGCATCGGTCGCGGGGAACGGGTATACCAATCACTGCCCGAAGTGTCTGTGGAGCCGGCATGTGGATGTCCATCCGGGGGATCGGCTCGCATCGTGCCAGGGATTGATGGAGCCGATTTCGGTATCGGAAAAACAGGGGCGACGGAGAATCGTCCATCGATGCGTCGTTTGCCGGTATGAGAAGATAAATGATATGGCACAGGAGGATGATTTCGATGCGATACTGTCGGTGATGAGGGGTGGGGCGGAGGGAATGTAGAATATGGAATGTGGAATAGAGGATTTTTTATAGCGGTCGTTCCGCCTGCGGGCGGTGCGTCCGCTGTAAAAAACGAGAGATCAGGAAAAAGACATTAAAACAACAGCGGTTGCACCGCTCCAAAAGCGGAACAACCGCTCGAGAATAAAAAGGCGGGATTTTTTACAATGGAACGACAGCTGAGACAAAACAAAATGTTGGATTGGAAAAAGGCAGGACAATCGAGCGTAACCCAGGTATTCACGGTCCTCCGGACCGGCGTCTCGGGTCTTTCTTCGGAGGAGAGCGATGTTCGGCGGGTGGTTCGACCCGTGATAGTCCCTTTCTGGAAGCGACCGATTGTTCTCATATTGAGGCGACGATTCGAGTCCTCGTTCTTCTTCCTTCTCTTCGGTGCGGCGATTCTCTCTTTTTTTCTCGGGGATCGTATCGAGGCTGGTCTCATCGGTCTGTTCATCATCGTCAATTTCGCGCTCGAATCGTTTCAGGAATACCGGTCGGAAAAAGCATCGCAATTGCTTTCGAGATACCTTTCGCATGAGGCGACGGTCATGCGGGATGGATCTGTCGTGACGATCGAGAGCGCGCTTCTGGTTCCGGGAGATGTGATCCTCGTCCGACCCGGCGATCGGTTGCCGGCGGATGTCCGTTTTTTCGAAGAGAGGTCCCTTGAAATAGACGAGAGCGTCCTGACGGGGGAATCTCTTCCGGTGTTCAAGGGAATCGAGCCTATGGCGGAGCCGCCGAACGCGTACCATGAAGCGAGGAATATCGGTTTTTCCGGAACGGTCGTTCTTTCGGGTCGGGGGAAGGCGGTGGTCATCGCGACCGGATCGGAGACGGCATTCGGATCGATAGCGGCGCTCACGGAGACGACGAAGAGCGAGAGTTCTTTCGAGAAACAGCTCCGGGGATTCACGC
This sequence comes from uncultured Bdellovibrionales bacterium, assembly GCA_964404075.1. GTDB lineage: Bacteria > Patescibacteriota > Minisyncoccia > Moranbacterales > UBA1568 > CAYTED01. Next base: position 4,802 of record CAYOIM010000002.1, read on the forward strand.
GGTTCATCGTTCAGCTCGTCGCGGTCACCATCGTGCTCGTTTTCTCCCTGAACATCCTTATCAAGGGATTCGGCGTGGACATTCCGGAGCTCCTTATTTTCTCACTCGTTCTTTCGGTGTCCGTCGTGCCGGAAGCCTTGCCGGCCGTGACGACCATCGCTCTCTCACGGGGAGCGCTCGCTCTCGCGCGCAGGAAAGTGGTGGTGAAACGACTCTCTTCGATCGAAGACCTCGGGAGTATCAGCGTTCTCTGTTCGGATAAGACGGGGACGATCACGGAAAACCGCTTGGAGGTATCCGGCATACTCGCACCGGAGGAAGAAGTGTGTCTGCGATACGCGGTACTCGGCGGGAGACTCCCGCATCGGGAGTCGCTCTCGTCCGCGACCGATCCGTATGAACGGGCTCTCGAGATGGCGGTCGAGCTCTCGGACAAAGAACGGCGGGTGGTCGTCGCGGATGCTTTGCCATTCGATCCGAACCGGCGCATGGGGAGCGTTTTGCTGTCCGATTATTCTTCGAAGCGAGAGGTGGTCGTCCGTGGCGCTCCGGAATCGGTATTGAAAGTTTCCGAAAATCTCTCTCCCGAAGAAAAGGAGAAGATACTGCTTTTCGTGGATGAAGAGGGGCGGAAAGGGTGTCGGACACTTGCCATCGCGCGCCGTTCCCTCGGAGCGAGAGCGGCTTATACGCTTGCGGCGGAAAAAAAATTGGAATACCTCGGCGTTCTCTCCTTTTCGGATCCGTTGAAGGCGACAACGAAGAAAACGATGGCAGAAGCCGCCCGTCTCGGCATCGCGGTGAAGATCCTGACGGGAGACAGTCGCGAGGTCGCCCGTTTCGTTGGTATCGAAGCGGGGATTCTCCATGAAGGGTCGATGGTGTATACGGAAGCGGAATTGCGGCAACTTTCGGAGCAAGATCTGATGCGGGCGCTCGATGAAGGCTCGGTATTCGCACGGATGTCCCCGGAGGGGAAATACTTCATCGTCGAGAATCTGAAGCGTCGTTTTACGGTGGGATTTCTCGGGGAAGGGATCAATGATGCTCCGGCACTGAAACTCGCTCATGTGGGCATCGTGGTGCGCGGTGCGGCGGATATCGCCCGGGATGCGGCGGATGTGATTATTTTGCAGAACAGTCTCTCGACCGTCATCGAGGGAGTGCGGGAGGGACGGATCATTTTCGCGAACATACTGAAATATCTCCGCGTGACACTCGCATCGAATTTCGGGAATTTCTATTCGGTCGCCATCGCATCATTTTTCCTCCCGTTTGTGCCGCTCCTCCCGACGCAGATCCTCCTCCTCGATCTCCTCTCGGACTTCCCCATGCTCGCTATCACGACCGATACGATCGAGAGCGGGGAGGTCGCTCTGCCGAGGCAGTCCCGGGTGCGGGATATTCTCATCGCGGCGCTCTTCTTCGGAGGCATAAGCTCGCTCTTCGATCTCACGCTTTTCCGTCTGTATTTCCATACATCACCCGCCATACTCCAGACGAGCTGGTTCCTCCTCTCCATCATGACGGAACTCATCCTCCTCTACTCACTCCGATCGAGCAGATGGTTCTTCCTCGCCTCGCGACCGAGCTTCATACTCGCCGGATTTTCGGTATTTGCCCTATCTACAGCGTTTTTTCTCCCGTTTTCTCTTTTCGGGCAGGATGTTTTTCGTTTCATCCGACCGACAGGAGCGATGCTGTCAGTCGTCATCTCTCTCGCCATCGGGTATTTCCTCCTCTCAGAAATCATGAAGCGGTTGTATCATCACCAGTCCCTCTTTTTGCATGAAAAAAAGTAAAGCATATATTTTCGGAATCGTGACTCTTCTCCTCTTCACGGTCGGTATCTCTGCCGCTCTGGCTCTGTGGCCGAAGGAGTGGCGAGTTTCTTTTTCGGGATGGAGTATCAAGGAGTCGCGAAAGACTGCGTCTGGTGAGGGATGGGTGAGAGTGGCGCGGGTCATTGATGGTGATACGATTGAGATCGAAACCGGTGAGAGAGTGCGGTATGTCGGTATCAATGCGCCGGAGAGTGTCGATCCGAGGCGGAGGGTGGAATGCTTCGGCAAGGAGGCATCGGCATTTAATCGGAATCTCCTCGAGGGGAAGCGGATCCGTCTGGAGCGGGATATTTCGGATCGTGACAAATACGGACGATGGCTCCGGTTCGTATACCTCGAAGACGGAACATTCGTCAATGAGGCATTGGTACGGGAGGGATATGCGCACGCGTCATCGTATCCACCCGACATTTCAAAAAAAGAATTGTTTCGTGAGGCGGAGACGGATGCGAGAGAAAGTGCGCGAGGACTTTGGAATCCCGATACTTGTGATGGGAAGAAATGAGTAGAAGAGATGAGAAA
>CAYOIM010000002.1:7267-43902 GCA_964404075.1 uncultured Bdellovibrionales bacterium
GACTTTGGAATCCCGATACTTGTGATGGGAAGAAATGAGTAGAAGAGATGAGAAATGACACAAACAGCGGTCGCACCGCTCAAAAAGCGGAACGACCGTTGTTTGTGAGAAATAAAAAACCCGGCTGGTAAGAGCGGGGCTTGGTGGTCTGTGCGGTGCGGTCTTAGCTGCAACCGCAACCGAGACAGAGTTTCCCCGTGGGGCCACGAGTGATGATCTGTCGCTTGTTGAACCTGCCCGTCGCGTGGACAGCGTCCGGGCAATTCATGCTGGTACAATCGCAGAGTTGCCGTTTCAGGCAGTTCTCCTTGTCCCTCAAATATTGCTGCTTTGCTTTGGCCATCGCTTCTTCCTGTGCGATAACGCAGTCTTCTGCACTTGGTGCGACATCTGCCTGCATGTGGATGTAGCGACCGTGTTTTCCTGCGATGGAACAGCTGACCTGTTGCATGGCTTACTCCTTTTGTAATATCATTTGCGTCGTTCCAGATTTCTGGAACTCCCTTAACAAAAAAGACAGCTTACCCTGTCTCTTTCATTACATATTGTATACTATAAATGCGTATTTTTGGCAAGTACGCAGAGTCAGTGTTTCTCCTTAGCGCTTGTGCTCGGTATCACCTTTGAAGAGTTCGAGAAGCTCTGGAAGTGCGAAGACGCCCACCTTCCCACTGGCATAGCTTTCCAGGGTGGCGGTCTTGTCTTCGAGCTCTTTCTGCCCAAGGACGAGGGTGTAGGGGATTTTCTCTACCTTCGTCTCGCGAATCCGTTTGCCGAGGGTCTCATTCATCTTCATCTCCGTGCGATAGCCCAGGTTCTTCAGTGTGAGATTGATCTCCTCAGCGTACTCGTAGATATCTTCACCGACGGGGAGTATCGCCACCTGTACCGGCGCGAGCCAGAAGGGAAATGCTCCGGCATAGTGTTCGATCATGATGCCCATGAATCGCTCAAGTGATCCGGATATGGCGCGATGAATGACGACGGGGCGCTCCTTTTCCCCGTGCTCGTTCATGAAGGAGAGGTCGAATCGTTCAGGCAAATTGAAATCACATTGGATGGTGGCGAGTTGCCATTCGCGACCGATGGCATCCTTGAATATGAAATCAAGTTTCGGACCATAGAAAGCGGCTTCGCCCTCAATGCGCCTATATGCCAGCCCATTTTCTTTCGCTGCGTCTTCAAGCGCATGTTCCGCGAGCGTCCAGGCCGTATCGGTTCCGAGATATTTGGTCGTATCTTCTCCTCTCACGGAAAGTGACACCCAGTACCCATCCATCATATTAAAGATGGTATAAAACTCTTTGATAATGGATACGATGGTGGATACTTCTTGCTTGATCTGCAAGTCGCGACAGAAAAGATGTCCGTCGTCCTGGGTGATCGCCCGTACCCTGGTGAGACCGCTCAGCTGACCGGATTTTTCATCGCGATAGACGGTCGCCGGTTCGAAATACCGTACCGGCATATCGCGATAGGAGAATTGGTTATCGGAGAAAAGCTGCATGTGGTGGGGGCAGTTCATTGGTTTCATGATGAACCGCTCTTCTTTTCCTTGGACGCGAAAGAGTTCATCGCCGAATTTTTCCGCATGTCCTGATGTGACATAGAGATCCTCTTTGGCGATATGTGGTGTCCAGACCTGCGAGTAGCCTTTTCCTTCATGGAGATCCCAGAGGAGATTTTCGATGGCTTTGCGGAGAATCATTCCTTTCGGTTGGAGGAGGGGGAGTCCGGATCCGACGAGGGGAGAGATTGTAAAGAGATTGAGTTCTTTGCCGAGTTTGCGGTGATCCCGCTTCTTTGCTTCTTCCTGTTGTGCGAGGTAGGTATCGAGCTCCGTTTCGGTATCGAAGGCGAGTCCATAGATACGCGTGAGCATGGGATTCTGTTCATCCCCGCGCCAGTACGCGCCGGCGAGGTGGGTGAGGGTGAAGGATTTCGGATCGATCTCGCCTGTATTCTCGATATGAGGTCCTTCACAGAGATCGGTGAACCCCGTTAGAGGTTGCGAGGATTCTGAGTGTGCTTCTGCCCCTGACGGGGTGAATGAATCGGTATCGTAGAGGGTGATCGCCGCTCCTGCCTTCCCGATATCGTCGATGATGGCGAGTTTGTAGGGATTGTCGGCGAATACTTCGCGCGCTTCAGTGGCTGTGACGGCGCGTTTCGTGAAGGAGAGCTTCTTGTTCACGAATTTCCGCATGGACTTCTCGAACGCTTTCAGATCATCTTGTGTCGGCGCTTTCCCTTCGCTGAAATCGATATCGTAGTAGAATCCGTTGTCGGTGACGGGACCGACGGAGAGTCGCGCGAGCGGGTCTCGTTCGAGCGCCGCCATGGCGAGGAGATGGGCGAGCGAATGTCTTTTCTTGAAGAGAGTATCGTGTTCCATAATGGCGTTAATAGGGGTGGGGTATTATTGTGCTTTGGCGAAAGAGAAGCGGATGTCTTTGCGGAGCGTCGCTTCCTGCGAGAATTCGCCTTCGACCGTCTTGAGCGTGACCTTGACCGGGATATCGCCGGTACCGCTTTGCTTTTGGATGAGGAGTCGGTAGTTGTCCGCGGTGATGGTATCGGGGAGCTCGTACCGGATGGAGGTGAGGAGGCTCTGATTCATGAGCGCGTCCACTTTGTAACTGAAAACGGTTTTCTTTAGAGTGGTATCATTTGCGGTGCTCACCCCGCCGGTTTTCTGGCGGCTTCCCTCGATATAGGTGGATCCGGTCGGAGCGAGTACGCGGGTGTAACTGTGATAGTCGCTGGTACGCCAGTCGCCGTAGGTCGCGGTGTGGTTGTAGGTGTAGGTGAGTGTCGCCATTCCTTTCGTTCCGGTGAAATCGACGACATAGTCGAGGGATCGCTTCACATAGTAGTCGCTTTTCAGCGCGCCGATATTCGCATCGACGACCATGAGGAAGTCATTGTTCCAATCTTTGGCGACGGCTCCGTCCCAATAGACGCCTGAGATGAGATTCTGGAGTTCGGCGTCCCTGAAAAAGAGCTGGATATTCTTGTCCCGCAACTCCTCGAGTCCGAGATCGGCGATGCGTTTCAAATCATTGAGACTGGTTATCTTGCTGACGATTTCCCTGGCGAGGCGTTTCATGACATTTTTTCGGTTCTGCTTGAGTTCGGCAGGAATATCTTCTCCGAGGAAATCTTTCTCGACATCTTCTTCGAGCGATATGGCGGCATTTTCTTCCGTATAGGTGCCGAAGCCGGGGATGGTGATGGGACCGGTGATGCCGATGACATGATTGAGGACATCCGCGTTGATGGCGATGATGCCGTCGAATCGCTCTCGTCCGCCACCGAGGCGATAGAAATACTCCGCTTTCGCGGCATTGGTCGGGAAGTCGGGAGAGAAGTTGGAATCATGGAGGAGCCAGCGTCTGACCTGTCCGTAGCGGGTGAGCGGCCACGGGGGAGTGATCTTGATATCGGCATCCTTGATGCGCTGATCGAGCAGATTGGCATCTTCGACGACGAAAGAGAGGATCTGCCCATCTTTCACCTTCAGGACGCCGTACTGTCCGAGGAATCCGCCGCCTGGACGGAGTTCGTAGTTGTTCTGGAGCAGGATGAAGAAGGAGTGGGTCTTGCTATCAGTTGCGGTGAATCTCGCGACGAGGGTGCCGATCGCGTCGATCTCCTTCTTCGTATCCTGCTCGATCGGGAGGATTTTCGAGACATTTTTTATGATGGCGATCGATGTCCGCGCGATTTCGGTACTGTTGTTTTTGAGGATACTTGGGAGGAAAAAATATCCGGAAATCCCGAGAAGAAGGAAAAAAGCGACAAAAAAAGAGAGCTTCGGTCGTCTGGCGATACAGGGGAGCATTTGATTTTCAGAAAAAATTATGTTTCTATTCTAGCAGGAGGAAGGCTTTTTTCAAAGGGAGAGCGCGCCCTCAAAATATGAGATGGGTATGATGGTGGTATCCGCGCACCGAAAAAGATTTCGGTGCGGGGTGGGCGCGATCTTTGTCGTAGCGGGTATAGTATAGTGGTAATACATGACCTTCCCAAGGTTAAGCGACGGGTTCGATTCCCGTTACCCGCTCATCAAACATACAAACACTCAAATTGAGTGGCTTTGTCATCGAGTGATCTTTTCACTGTTTCGTCTTGGCGGGAGGGAGCGACAGTGGTACAATACACTGTATGGGACGACGAAAGAAAAAGGATTTCGATGAGGAATTGGATGAGGATGATGTTCCGAAAGAAGAGCGGAGACCATCGCTCAAAGGAGACGCAAAGCGAAGCATACTCGCTGTTTTTTGTGTGGCGTTCGCGGTTTTGTTTACCCTCGGATACTTCGAGGGAGCAGGGTCATTCGGAGCGTTCCTCGATAGCATCCTGCGTGTTTCATTTGGCTGGGGGAAGTGGATCGTACCATTCCTTCTTATCGCTCTCGCCGTATTTTTCCTGAAACGGGGGAGGGCGACGCTCTCAGATTGGGTGCGGATCCTCGGCTTTGCATTGCTCTCACTCTCATTCCTCGGTTTTTTCCACTTGTATCTCGGCGGAACGAAAGAAGAGTTATTCGTTGCCGCGCAGGCAGGACGGGGCGGGGGGTATCTCGGCTTCGGCCTCGCATCATTCCTCCTCTCGTTCATGGGGAAGGTCGCCGGGACGGTGATCCTGCTCATGTTCTTTCTCATCGGTCTCATAGCGGCATTCAATGTATCGCTCCACCATGCTTTCGGATATTTGTGGGAGAAAATGCCGGCGAGGAACCGTGACGAGTCGGATACCGCTTTCCATGATGGTGTCATGACGGATGACCAGAAAGCCGTGCTCACAAAGGAGGCAGAAGATATTTCACTGTCACGGGACTTCTCGCTTCCTGATGTCGAGGGCGTTTCGGATCAGCCCTCTCATAATATCGGTCATATTTCCATCGAGGGAGATCGGGATGAGGATGCCGGAGGTGGCATCGCGCAACTTTCTTTCGATGATGAGGAAGATCGCGAGGATTTCAAAGATGATGAACCGTTGAAAGAAAAGCCGAAGAAAAAACGGCGAGCGCCGGCATACGCCTGGCAACTTCCGGCGATGGATCTTCTCGAAAAGGGCGGAGACAAGGGTCAGGGAGGGGATGTGGAGAAGAACAAGAATACGATTCAGCATACCCTGAAGTACTTCGGTATCGATGTGGAGCCGGGGGAGGTGCAGGTGGGTCCGGCGGTGACGCAGTATTCTTTCAAGCCGGCCGTCGGAGTGAAACTCTCGAAGATTACGACGCTCAATAATGATATTTCTCTCGCCCTCGCCAAGCACCCGATCCGCATCGAGGCGCCGATCCCGGGGAAGTCCCTCATCGGTTTCGAAGTGCCGAATGCCGGCAAGGCGCTGGTGCGTCTCCGTGAAGCATTTCTCTCCAAGGAATATGCGGAGAAGAAATCCCCGCTCCTCGTCGTGGTGGGTCAGGATGTTTCGGGAAAATACATGATGGCGAACCTTGCGAAAATGCCGCATGTGCTCGTCGCCGGTGCGACCGGCACGGGAAAGAGCGTCTGCATCAACACCATGCTTCTCTCGCTCCTCTATCAGAACTCCCCGGAGGATTTGAAGCTCATTCTCGTCGATCCGAAGCGCGTCGAATTGTCATTCTATAATGGCATTCCGCATCTCAAATCCAATGTGATCACCGACAATGCGCGCGTGGTGAATGCGCTCAAGTGGGCGGTCCGCGAGATGGAAAATCGGTACAAGATTCTGGAGCAGGCGAAAGTGCGCGACATCGGGAGCTACCACGAGAAGCGATCGCGCGGTGAGAAATTGCTCGTTCCGAGGGAAGGGGGCGGTCTCGAAGAGGAGGATATGCCGCACCTTCCGTACATCGTGATCGTCGTCGATGAGATGGCGGACCTCATGAGTTCGCATGGCAAGGAGGTGGAGCGGCTCATCGTTCGGCTCGCGCAGATGTCGCGGGCCATCGGCATACACCTCATCCTCGCGACCCAGCGGCCGGAGGTGACCGTCATCACGGGACTCATCAAGGCGAATGTGCCGGCCCGCATGGCATTCACGATGCGCAGTCAGATCGACTCTCGGACGATTCTCGATACCGGCGGTGCGGAGAAACTGCTCGGGAGCGGCGATATGCTGTTCATGATGCCGGGTATGCAGCAACCGCGGCGCTTGCAGGGCATCTTTATTTCCGAATCGGAAGTACGGAGAGTGGTGGACTTTTTGAAAAAACAGAAAGAAGAATTGGGCGCAGAAGATATCGGCGAGGATTTCTCAAATGGCGATGAGGAAGTCGGGAGTGATATGTTTGCGCCGACTCCTGAGGGCGAGGTGCGCGATGATGTCGATCCGATGTATGAACAGGCGAAACAGCTCGTTATCGAAACGAGGCGCGCCGCGACGACATTCCTCCAGACGAGGCTCGGTATCGGATATTCCCGTGGTGCGCGGCTCATGGAAATGCTTGAGCAGAACGGTATCATCGGTCCGAGCAATGGCGCCAAGCCCCGTGAGATACTGGTCGGGAAAGACGGCGAGCGGAATGTGCCACAGTACGGAGAAGATCCCCTGGCGGAACAGATCGCGAGGGATAAGTGGCAAGCGTAGTGAAAAAATTTCTAATTTCCAATCCAATGCAATAATTTCGAAATTCCAGAATGAAGAAATTGAAGCATGAGAAACAGACGGTCGTTCCGCTTTTTGAGCGGTGCGACCGCTGTTTCCAGGGAGCGAGCATTGAGAAAAGAAAAAAATAAAAACAAACATACAAACAGGCGGGCATCCTGTTTTTTCTGTGTCAGTTTGAGTAAATTTCTTATTTCCTCTAGAGTGGATATATATGGAGGATACCGGATTCAAACGCAAAAAGGTGGAGGCGATGACCCTCGGGGAAAAGATCGGGAAGCTTCGGAGCGAATACCGTATGAGCTTCACCGAGGTGTCGCGTGCCACGAAGATCCCGATCAAATACCTCGAATATTTGGAGCGCGCGGAATATGAGAAATTGCCGGCGGATGTCTATGTCCGCGGATACCTGCGGAGCTATGCGCGACATCTCGGGCTCGCCGATGAGACCCTTATCAGACTCTACGAGAAGGAACAGCATATCAACAAGAATCTCGGACGGGAACGGAAGGTTTCCGGTATACGGCCGCGCTTGCCGCTCCAGGGTGCCGGGTTCGTGATGACATCGAAGGAGGTCATCATCGTCCTCTCCGCACTGATACTTTTCGTCATCGGCACCTATCTGTATCGGGAATTTCGCGCATTCGTTTCGGATCCGTACCTCATCGTGACGGAGCCTGCGAATGAAGCGGTCATCTCCGCCTCGGAGCTCAGTCTCTCCGGGAAAGCGGATGCGCGCGCGGTCGTATTGGTCAATGATACCCCTGTATCGGTCGGAAACGATGGGAGTTTTCATGAGAATCTCGTCCTGCATCCCGGTCAGAACACCATCATCGTCGTGGCGAAAAATCGATTCGACAAGGAGAAGAGGATCGTGCTGTCGGTGAAGGCGGATATCGTTTCGAGCGCCGCACTCCTGTCCGATCCGATGCCGATTGACAGCATGCGGAAGGAGAAGACATTTCCCGTCGAGCTCTCAGTGCGGGGCGAGAGCACGCGGGTGACGGTCGAAGTGGATGGGGCATTGGTGTACAGCGGACTCCTCGATGAAAAAAATCCGCGTCAGTTCGATGGCGTGAAACGGGTGAGGGTCCGTTCGGAGAATGGTCCCTTCACTTTCGTCCGGGTCGGGTCGAATGAGGTGGAACCACTTTCTTCCGCTCCAGGAACGGGAGAAAGGGAGTTTGTCGCACCGAATCCGTAGTATATAATGGTGGAGAGAGACAATTCTCGTTGTGTATGATACACTGTAAGTATGGTAAACTATCACACCAATTCTTTGCAGGTGTTGCTGGGGTGAAAGAAGAGAGGATAACTTACAAAATAATCAAGAGTAGAGAGTCGCATTTTTAGAATAGTATTGGCAGAGAGTTGGTGTGTTCGCAAACTAATCAATAAGGAGTCAATTCGTATGGGAAAAGAAAAAGCGGTGAAAGCGGAGAAGGAAACGGTCAAGGAATTCAAGGGGGAACGGAAGAGCGTCAATGCCGTCGTACAGGAGATCCGTGACAAATTCGGCGAGGGGATGATCATGAAGTTGGGCGATGTGAAACGAGTGGATATCGAGGCGATTTCCACCGGCTCTATCTCTCTCGATCTTGCGCTCGGTATCGGCGGTGTTCCGAAAGGGCGCATCGTCGAGATTTACGGACCGGAATCGTCCGGAAAGACGACGCTCACGCTCCATATCATCGCGAATGCGCAGAAGGCAGGCGGTGTCGCGGCCTTCGTCGATGCCGAGCATGCCATGGATCCGGAATATGCGAGGAAGATCGGTGTGAATGTGGATGAGCTTCTCATTTCCCAGCCGGATAGTGGAGAACAGGCGCTCGATATCGTCGAGACGCTCGTCCGGTCCAATGCGGTGGATGTCATCGTCGTGGATTCCGTCGCGGCGCTCGTTCCGCGGGCGGAAATCGAAGGTGAGATGGGGGATCATCATGTCGGTCGCCAGGCGAGGCTCATGTCTCAGGCGCTCCGCAAGCTGACTGCTATCATCGCGAAGTCGAATGTGGTTGTCATCTTCATCAATCAGATCCGTATGAAGATCGGAGTCATGTTTGGCAATCCTGAGACGACGACCGGTGGCAATGCGCTCAAGTTCTACTCGTCGGTCCGTATCGAGATTCGTCGCGCGGCGCAGATCAAGAAGAACGAGGAAGTCGTGGGAAATCGTATCAATGTGAAAGTTGTGAAGAACAAGGTCGCGCCGCCGTTTCGTCACACGGAATTCGATATCATGTACAATCAGGGGATTTCTTTCGAAGGGGATCTCATCGATACCGGCATCAAGTTCGAAGTGCTGAAGAAGTCCGGCAATTCGGTGCATTATGGCGATATGAAGCTCGGCGCGGGGAGGGAGAGTGCCAAGGATTTCCTCCGGGAGAACGGGAAGATCGCGAAAGAGATTGAGAAGCAGGTCTGGAAGAAAGTGCGGGAGGCGGCATAGGGAGAAGGGCTGAGGGGTCGGATGGTTTCTGGAAATCAGAGCGCAGAGAAGGAACGGCGCCTCCATTCGGTGGCGTCGTTTCGTTCGGACGATGAAATCGCCGATCTCTCTCCGTGGTATAATGAAACAGATGGTGTTTCAAAAAAAATATATTCTTGTTTTTTCACTTGCTTTTTCCCTGTTGGGAACGGCTGGTTTTCCGTTGGTGACTCATGCGGAAGAGAGCGTGGATGCATTGGAGGATAAGTATGCGAGGACACTGAAAAGACTGAAGGAGGAAGAGCAGGAAGCGACCCTCCTCAATTCCAAGCTCACGGGGATCAATCGGAACCTTTCTGTTACGGAGAAGGCTATTATGGCGACGCAGGACGCTCTCAACGCGACGCGCAATGACCTGGAGCGGAAGATATTGGAGGTTCAGCTTCTGGAGGAGCGGGTCGCACAGCGGGAGGAGTATCTGGCTGAGATGATCCGTGAACTCTATGCTTACGGCGATACGGTCGCCGTCGCCTACCTGTTTGGCGAGCGTTCGGATTTCGATGCGTCGTTTCATGCGGCTGACGGGATACTGCCTCTCGGGGAGCGGTTGGATGGGGCGGTGCAGGACATCCGTATCGAGAAAGAGAATGTCGAGAGCGAGAAAGGAAAGCTGGAAACTTTGGAAGAGGAACATCAGAGACTTCTCCTGGAAAAGAGCAGGCAAAAGCAGCGTCTCATCGTGGAAAAAGTCGATACGGAGGAGGATATCGAGGATCAGGCGACGATCATCAAGCGTCTGAGAAAAGAGCTGAGCGAATTGCAGGATGATTTGACGACTTTGACCGGGAAATCATATGATGCCAAGGATATCCGCGAGGCGGTCGAGTTTGCGAGCAAGCGGACGGGCGTTCCCGAAGGCGTGCTCTATGGATTCCTGAAGCAGGAGACGAATCTCGGAGTGAATACTGGGCAGTGTACTTATGATGATGTGGAGCGGGTCTCCGTCGCGGGGTACAAGAAATATGGGAAGAAATATAAAGCGTCTATCGATCGGCTTTATAAGCGGTGGGGGTTCTTCAAGGAGATCGTCGATGATCTCGGATACAGCAAGAATAAAAAGGTCTCCTGCACGATCGCTTTCTCGAAGGCGGGACCGAATCAGGGGGGCGCGATGGGGGTGGCACAGTTCATGTCTGATACCTGGCTCGCGTATGAGACTCGGATCAAGAGAGAGACGGGACATGGCAAGCCGGATCCATGGAATCTCACTGATGGAGTCATGGCTTTGGCGCTCAAGGTGAAGGCGGCCGGTGGGGCATCGAATAATGCGACGGCTATCAAGAAAGCGACCATCGCTTATTATGGCATCTATTCCGCGGGGTATTATCAGAATGTGCTGTATTGGTCGAAGCATTACAAGAGCCTGTTTGATTGACCGGATGAGCCGTACCGTACTTGCTCTTTCAGGGGATGTGTGATAGGGTGTGGAGACAAATGAGAAAGTCCGTGGCGGGTCCCGCCCTGAGGAAATCGGGGATCAGGATTCGCGGATATCCGCCAAGGGTAGGGTTTTCTTCTTTGGGCGGTTTTTTTGTTTCTGAGAGCGAAGTTAAATCGTAAGTCATCACGATATGAGAGAATACGAATTGTTTTATCTGGTCGGGGAGACGAAAGAGGCGGAGCTACCCCGTATCAAGGCGGATGTGGAGGCATTGATCGCGGGCGAAGGGGCGACATTTCTCCCGGGTGAGACTGTGGACAAGCGCAAGCTCGCCTATTCCATCAAGAAGGAAGTGCGCGGTACCTATATCGCGCGTCGGTTCACCGTGCCACAGGAAGAAGAGGCATTGGCTGAGGAGTTGGCGAAGCGGAAGGATGAGGCTGATTTCATCGCCCGCGTGACGAAGAAGCTCAATCTCTCGAAGGATGTGCTTCGTTTCCTCATCCTCCGTGCGGATGATTTGCCGGCACTTGCCCAGATCGATCGGACGGAAAAGCCGAAGACGGTGGCAGGGGGTCGCCGTGATGGTCGGGATAACCGGAGCAATGATGGCCGTGATTATCGCCGAACCATAGCGCCTCGTGTCGCCGAGGTGAAGCCGATAGAGCCGATTCTGACGGATGCGCCGAAACCGGAAGACAAGGAAAAGCCCGCGATGAGCAAGGAAGAAATGGATCAGAAATTGAAAGATGTATTGGATATTTAAGAGGGGAATGTGAGATAATAGATATCGGATATTAGATATTAGATAAAACATTATGAATGTCAATAAGGTGATTCTTGTCGGACGGCTTACTCGTGATCCGGAGGTGCGCAATACGCCGACCGGTCAGACGGTGGCGACGATCGGCATGGCGACAAACAATTATTGGACGGACAAATCCGGGAACAAGCAGGAGAAGACGGAGTTCCATACGGTGGTGCTCTGGGGCAAGGTTGCCGAAATCGCCGGGCAGTACCTTTCTAAAGGGCAGGAGGCATTTATCGAGGGGCGACTACAGACGAGGGAGTATACCGACAAGCAGGGTGTCCAAAGGCGGGTGACGGAGATCATCGGCGAGACCATGCAACTCGGCTCGCGTCCCCAGGGTGCTACGAGTCAGGGTGGGGGAAACTATCAGGCGCGTCCGGTCGCATCGACCGCGGCGGCACCATCATCTGCTTCGAAGCCGATGGAAGAGGAGATCCCGACCATCAACCTCGATGATGAGCCGCGTGAAGAGGTGAAATTGAGCGAAGTGCCATTTTAAGAAATTTACATGAATGAGAGTATGGATCAGGAACTTGCCAAGAAATTGGAAACAATCGATTACAAGGATGCGTATTTTCTGCGCCGCTTTCTCAATTCGCAGGGGAAAATGTATCCGCCGAAGCGTTATGGTCTCAATGCCAAACAGCAGCGTGCCCTCGCGCTCGCCATCAAGCGTGCGCGGTTTATGGGACTTGCTCCCTATGTCGTCAATTAATTCGTCGGGAACCGTCGCGCTCGTTTTTTGAGGGGCTTGAAAATTTTTATAACGGTCGCTCCGCTTTTCGAGCGGTGCGTCCGCTGTAAAAATTTTCAACTCTCTTTTCTCATCTTTCACTCCTCAATTCTTCTGCAAAAACTATGCTTGAAATTTCCGATATCAAGACAGGGAAGGTCATTCTCTATCTGGAGGAACCATGGCAGGTGCTCTCGCATGAACATTCGAAAACCGGTCGTGCTGGTGCCGTACTCCGGACGAAATTAAAGAATCTTGTCACCGGTGCCATCATTGACAAGACCTTTCAGGGCGCGGACAAGGTGGATGAGACCGAGGTGAGCAAGTCCAAAGCACAGTATCTCTACAAGGAAGGAGATACCTATCAGTTCATGGATATGGAGAGCTATGAGCAGTTCGAGCTTTCCTCGGCGACCATCGGCGACATCGCGAAGTACCTCGTGGATGGGGCTGAGCTCGCAGTGATCAACTGGAATGATCGTCCACTGAATGTGGAGCTCCCTGCGAAGGTGACGCTTACCGTCGTCGAAGCACCACCGGGGATCAAGGGAGATACTTCTTCTGGCGGCGATAAGGTTGTGACCCTCGAAACGGGTCTGACGATTACTACTCCGCTTTTCGTTAATGCCGGTGATAGAATCATCATCAATACCGAAAAAGGCACCTATGTCTCCCGGGCATAGCGATTCAGGGAGATTCTTTGAAATGCGTGAGCGGTCGTTCCCCTGTTGGAGGGGTGCGACCGCTATTTGAAAATCTTCTCTTGACCCCGCACCTTTTTCATGTAGCGCCAAAGGTGTCAGGGTGACCATTCACATGAGTATATCATTTTGAATGGGAGGGTATTGTCTGCATGGATACGGTATTTCAGCCTGAAAAAGGTGCGGGGTTGACATCCCCTTGCCAACTCCCATCGGGGGGGGGTATGATAGAGGAAAGAGAAAATAATCATCAACAAAAAAATATGCAGAAACACTCCCTTGCACACAAAAGCGTCTACTGGATGAAAGTGATCTCCCTCGGACTCATCCTGGGATTCGGTATCCAATTCGCGAAGGCATGGACTCCTCCGACGGTCGCTCCTCCGGGAGGGAATGTCTCAGGACCACTCACCAACGGCATCATCCCGCAGTACAAGACCGGCATGCTCGGTGTGAATAGTACTACCATCCCTACCAATGCCCTGGAAGTCGGCGGAGGAGGGAATGCCTATATCGGAGGGAGCCTCTTCGCTGACGGAGGTATCAATGCCACGAGCGGTACCGTCACCGGCGTCCTCACTTCTGGCAAGGTACAGATAGTCGATGTCGTTCAGGAAAACACCACTTGCCTCTCAAATGGACTGGTGGCAAAGAATAGCATGGGGCTTCTCCTTTCTTGCCAGGGCTCTCCTCTCCGGTGGAAGAAGGCGAGTGGGGGTACGAATTGGGTTGATGTTATTAATAAACCAACAGATTTTGCTCCTACTGGAACACTTTGTGGTATATATACTAATGTCGCCATGATGGAAGGATCGGCAGGAGTTGGGAGTGTTGTTATTCCTTGTCAGGGGGCAATACAATCATGTCCTGCGGGATATCAATTTAATGCTTTTGGTCAGTATGGTTCTTGCGTGAAAACTTGAATCTTCAGGATTTTACGGTGAGGGAAACATATTATTTTATACTAAAGCTTATCAAGGACTGTCCTTGATATTTTGCTTTTATAGAGCCTTCAAACAGCGGTTCAACCCCTGTTTTTTCTGGTTGCTCATTTTTCGGGAAAAGTGTATACTGAGCGAGAAGAAAGAAGCATTTTTCATGCCTCTTTTTCAATTGAAGACATATGACTTTCCGAGCTTTTTTGTGGAGCGTGGGGATCTTTACGGTCGGGGCGACCGTTGCCTTTCTCGCGACCCTGTTCCTCGTCGACCCCGATGAGGCTGGGCTGTTCGGGAGGATACTCTTGTTTGGGAGTATGATGATCGTATTGTCTGGCATCGCTATCATCCTCTTTTCCGAGCTGTATCGCACAGCGCTCGGTGAAGAAGGCGCCGCGCATCATGTGGGGCTCCTCTTTCGGCAGGGAGTGCTCCTCGGCGGATATGGTGTCGGACTTCTCCTCTTCCAGTACTGGAAAATATTTTTCTGGTGGACGGCGCTTTTCCTGCTTGTCGCGTTTCTCCTTGTCGAGCTCTCATTTCGACTCGGAAGCAACAATTCACATTAACGGTCACACGATATGGCTTTAGCGAAAAATACGGCGAAATACGATGCGAAATCGATACAGGTGTTGGAAGGGCTCGATCCGGTGCGAAAACGCCCGGGCATGTATATCGGGGGGACCTCGCTCGAAGGGTTGCATCACCTCGTTTGGGAAGTGGTGAATAACTCGGTTGACGAAGCGATGGCAGGGCATTGCCGCAATATCATCGTGCGGATGTTCCCGGATCATAGTATCGAAGTGGAAGACGACGGTCGCGGTATCCCGGTCGATATCCATCCGCAAACGAAGAAATCGACGCTCGAGACGGTGCTCACCGTTCTCCATGCGGGAGGAAAATTCGGGGGCGCCGGGTACAAGATTTCCGGAGGCTTGCATGGCGTCGGCATCTCGGTCGTGAACGCGCTTTCCGAATGGACGCGTGTCCATGTCCATCGCGAAGGGAAGGTTTGGATGCAGGAATTCCATCGGGGCGATCCGCGCGGGAAAGTCGCCGCTATCGGGAAGTCTGATCGTACCGGAACGATCGTGTCATTCAGGGCGGATCCCCAGATTTTTCCGGAAATCGAGTATAGTTTTCCGAAAATACTCGAATACCTCCGGTATCAGGCATATCTCACCAAGGGTGTGCGCATCGTCCTCGAGGATCATCGTGAAGTCACGGATCCGAAGATTGATGGGTACAAGATCCGTCGGCACGGGTTGTACTTCGATTCGGGCATCATCTCGTTCGTGAAGTTTCTCAATCGGAAGAAGGTCGTGAAGAACGAGACGCCGATCTATATCGAGAAGACCGTGGATGATGTGTATGTCGAAGTGTCGTTCCAGTATACCGAGAGTTTCAAGGAACATCTCTTCGCGTTTGCGAACAATATCTTCAATCCCGAGGGCGGCATGCATGTGACCGGATTTAAGACTTCACTCACCCGCGTGCTCAATGACTATGCGAAGAAAGCGAACCTCATCAAGGAAAAGGAGGGATCGTTCACATCGGATGATTTGCGGGAAGGATTGACGGCGGTCATCAGCGTGAAACTCGCGAATCCGCAATTCGAAGGGCAGACCAAGGCGAAGCTCGGGAATGCCGAAGTGCGGGGCATCGTCTCATCCGTCGTCGCCGAGGGACTTCAGGAATATCTCGAAACCCATCCGCAGGACGCGAAGGCGATACTCGAGAAATGCCTCCTCACCGTGCGCGCCCGTATCGCCGCGCGTGCCGCCAAGGATGCCGTGATCCGGAAGGGCGCGCTCGAGGGTATGACGCTTCCGGGGAAGCTCGCCGATTGTTCGACGCGCGATACGGCGAAGTCAGAGCTGTACATCGTCGAGGGTGACTCCGCAGGTGGGAGTGCCAAGCAGGGACGGAACCGCGAATTCCAGGCGATACTTCCGCTTCGTGGGAAACTCGTGAATGTGGAGAAGACGACCATCGACAAGGTAGTGAAGTCGGATACCCTGAAGCCGATCATCATCGCCCTCGGGGTGGGGATCGGGGAGAGTTTCGACCTCGCTCGCCTGCGGTACGGCAAGATCATCATTATGGCGGATGCCGATGTGGACGGTTCGCATATTCGGACGCTCCTCCTCACTTTCTTCTATCGGTATTATGAGGACCTCGTAACGCAGGGGCATATCTATATCGCTCAGCCGCCACTGTATCGTTTGCAGAAGGGGAAGGATATCCGGTATTGCTACACCGAAGAAGAGAAATTGAAAATCATCGAGGATATGAAGGCGATCATGGCGGCGAAGGCGAAGGAAAAAGCGAGCAAGAAAAAAGTGGCTGAGGGTGTGATGGAAGAGGACGAGACGCCGACGGAGGAGATGACCGATGGCGCTGAGAGCGTCAGTGGCATTTCTATCCAGCGGTACAAAGGTCTCGGAGAAATGAACCCGGAGCAACTCTGGGAGACGACCATGAACCCCGATCATCGGCTCATGCTCCAGGTGACGCTCGAGGATGCCGAAGAGGCGGATAGTACTTTCGATATCCTCATGGGGAACGAGGTGGAACCGCGCCGACGCTTCATCCAGACTCATGCTAAGACCGTGAAGAATTTGGATATTTGATTTTTTCTCTCGCTTTGTATGATGGGTCTCCGCGTGAAATGAATCGCTAGAAATTCATGACTCACTCAAAAGGATAGGTGCTCCTCACAGGAGGAAGCAAGGCGCCACTGAGGAGCATCCATCAGGTGAGTCATGTATTTCTCGATTCGTTCGCAGGAGAGAGGTTCTTTTGCATACTTTTCTTTTGCGGTCAAAGAAAAGTATGAAGGAGATTGAAATAAAAAAAGCATTTTCAAGCTCCATTTTATTCAGCGTAGAGATGGAGCCATAATATGAACACCACTCTCTATCGAAAACTGATG
This sequence comes from uncultured Bdellovibrionales bacterium, assembly GCA_964404075.1. Taxonomy (GTDB): domain Bacteria; phylum Patescibacteriota; class Minisyncoccia; order Moranbacterales; family UBA1568; genus CAYTED01. The sequence goes on from CAYOIM010000002.1 coordinate 23,858, forward strand.
GCATGGCGGAACGATCAGGCGAAACGCGAGGGTGTGGAAACCTATCGCGTGTTTCCGAATGCGACACTCGAAGCGATAGCGACGAGTCTGCCGAAAAACAAGGAGGAGATGACCTGCATCAAGGGACTGAAGGACGCGAAATTCGGAAAATATGGGAAAATGCTTTTGCAGATTATCGCAGACAACAGTCAACAGCTAACAGTTAACGCTGAAGAAGAAATTTCCAGTATCCAGTATCCAATATCCAGTATCGAAGATAAGGTATCTGATATTCTGTCGGTCAGCCAATTCCTCGATGCGCTCAATCTCGGGCTCTCGGGGATGGCGGCACGGATACGGGGCGAGGTATCGAGCGTCGATGTCCGCGAGCGCGTCGTGTATTTTTCCCTGAAAGACGGAGAAGATGAGAGTCTCGTGAGCTGTCTCATCTTCCGTTCGCAGTATCAGATCTCCGGAGTGAATCTCGCCGTGGGTGATGAGATCATCATCGAGGGCGTACCGGAAATCTATAAACCGAATGGAAGGCTCTCGCTCAAGGTGCATGTGATCGAGCTTGCGGGTGAAGGTGCGCTGAAGAAGGCGTACGATGAGCTCTTTCGGAAACTTGAGACCGAGGGTCTCCTGGCGCCGGAAAAGAAAAGGTTGCTTCCGGAATTTCCCACGCGCATCGCGCTCATCACTTCCCGGGAGGGGGCGGCGATCGGGGATTTCACGATGAACTTGGGGCAGATCGGCCTTAGCGTCGATTTTTTTCCGACGAGTGTGGAGGGGAAGAAATCCGTGTTCGAGATTCTCGCCGCACTTCGATATTTCAATCAGCATGCAAGCCGATATGATCTCCTGGTCATCATCCGTGGTGGAGGAAGTTTCGAGAGTCTGCAGGCGTTCAATAATGAAACGCTCGTTCGTGAGGTGGCGAATTCGAGTATCCCAACGCTCCTCGGCGTGGGGCATGAGAAGGATGTGACGCTCGCGGCACTCGTCGCGGATGTCATGGTGTCGACTCCGACGGCGGCCGCACGAACGATCCGTGAGCCCTTCGAGCGGGCGAGGCAAGTGGTGGGGCATGCGCAGATACTTCTTCTTGAGCGGTTCGAGCGCGAGCTTTCCGAAAAGCAGGCATTGCTTTCGAGATCCGAGCAGATGATCGCCATGATATTTCCGAGGCTTCGCGAACGATTCGACCGGGCGGAACAATCGCTCCTCCGTTCCCTCGATAAGATATCTTTCTCGATGATTCAATCGAAGAACTTTCTTTTGGCATCGGAGGAAAGTCTTTTTTCGGGATTCGAACGGATGAGAGAGGTAGTGATGCAGATTCTCGTGCGCGGGGCAGAGAAGCTACGGGAATATGATCCGAATCGAGCCTTGCAACTGGGGTATAGTCTGGTGCGATCGCAGAAAGTACTCGTGCGGAGTATCGCGCAGGTGAAACAAGGCGACATGCTCGATATTTCCCTGAAAGATGGTAGTATTGAAACGGAAGTACGAAGCGTAACTGGTAATTTGTAATCAGAAATTTTTAGAGATATTTTTTACAACGATGTGATATTTTCATTTCAACGGTCGTTCCGCCTGCGGGCGGTGCGTCCGCTGAAATGAAAACATCTGTGTCCGCTGTAAAAAACTTCTTCAACTCCATCGTCTCTTATCTAAATATCCAATATCGAGTATCTAATATCATATTTCTTAATCATATGAAAAATCCATCATTGTCGGAGTCGTTGAAAAAATTGGAGGCCATCACCGAATGGTTCGAACAGCAGGAAGAAATCGATGTCGAGAAGGCGCTCGAAAAAGTGAAGGAAGGCGTCGCCCTCATCAAGGAGGGCAAGACCCGGCTGAAGGAAGTCGAGAATGAGTTCGAAGTGGTGAAGAAAGAGCTCTCGGCAGAGTGATATTTTGTTTCAGTTGTACGAAAAAATAGTACAACTGAAATCTTCCTCATTTAGTAAATAATAAAACAAAAATGGTATCATAGGAGTATATGGAGCACTTCCTCAATAGAAAATTCCCTGACCTCCCCGGATCCAAACCAGTCGAGCGAGCTGTAGCTCAGGCACGGAGGAAAGGCGAATCTCCGCATGGTCGGAGTGAAAGAATCGACGCCTATATTACGAGACTGAACATTCTCTTCAAGGATGAGCGAAGTTTTGTGTTACTGAAAAATAAAATTTTGAACGAATATGCGACAAAGATAGAAGATATTCCCGAAAGTTACTGGAAGCTCCAGGAAAATATCATGAAAGAGTGTGGGCAACTCGGGGATTGGCAGAATGCCTCAGAAGAAGAAAAAGAAGCAATCAAAAAACAGAACGCCGAAAGAGTCCTCGATGATCAGCGATCTTCCCTCGAGCAGTGGCTTGATTATTTTGCCTCATCGGATTCTGATTATATTCCAGACGATATCAAGTACTGGATTTTTCGGAATATTCTCAAGCTCCAGGAGTTCGATAAGGAAAAGCGGGAATTCCCGAAACGCTCGAAGGGAACGATCAAACAATTTCCGGATAGGAATGAAGAGGCATTGGGATACATCGTCGATGCGCTCCTTAAGAAATTTCGTGGAGAGAAAGTAGTATTCGAATACGATATCCAGCCTGCCGAGCGACAGGCCTTTGAACAGCACCTCATGAAAGAGGATTTCGCCAGGCTCTATGCGTGGGCGAATGAACTGATGAATCCCATTCCGGAGCATTTACTTCCGGTGACCGAAGGGGAGTGGCGAAAGTTTCCTCAAAAGAGCGATGCACATGAACTCGTCCAGACAATCCGTGGCAAAGGTACTGGTTGGTGCACCGCCGGAGAGAATACCGCACATACTCAACTTCAGGGCGGGGATTTCCACTGCTATTACACCCTTGATGATGATGGGAAGCCGACGATTCCACGGATCTCTATCCGGATGGAACAGGGGAAAATTGCCGAAGTACGCGGTATCGCTTACAAACAGAATCTGGATCCCTATATGAGCGATGTGCTTGCAGAAAAGCTTGAAGAATTTCCTGACAAGGTGCAGTATCAGAAGAAGAATCGGGATATGAAACACCTGACGGAAATCGAAGGAAAAACAATCAAACAAGAAAATCTCACCAAAGAAGACCTTGAATTCCTCTATGAAGTAGAATCTTCCATCAAAGGTTTCGGCTACCAGAAAGATCCACGCATCCAAGAAATTCGAAAAGGAAGAAACCTGAAAGAAGACCTCCTGATTCTTTTCGATTGTACCCCCGACCAAATCGCTCTCAAAAAGGATCAAGTTAACGAACAGACAAAAGTATATATTGGAGAATGGACTCCGGAGGCGATGGAGCTTCTTCCGAAAGAAACAAAACATATCTACGAGGAATTTCCCAATAAGAAAGTATTCTATCGAACCATTGAAGCTGATCCGAGCATCAAAACCGCTGGTGATGCGGTAAGAGCACTTGAGGGTAGCGGAAATAAGGTAGGGGATTACGCGAAACAGATGCTCGTCAATGTTCCTTTCAGCGGAGAACAAAAGAAATTTGATCTGGTTTCTTTCTCGGTGAAAGCGCTCGGCTTCCCAGGTGGCGCTACCCGAGCCGAGATCTATCAGAAAGCACAGGAGCTTGGCTTGGAATTGTGTCCGGCAGAAGTCGGTCTGCAACTCCGCTTGCAGTATACTGATCAACCGAATAATGATTATTTGGTTATTGGTATGGATCCGGTAGCGGGTGGGGACGGCTACCCGGGCCTGTTCGGTGTCGATCGGCGCGACGGCGATCCTTGGCTCGGCAGCCCTGATGGCCACGCCGTCTCTCAGTGGGGTAGCAACTATCGGTTTGTGTTCCTCTGCCGCAAGTAGGTACTTGGGATTTTTTCACTTTGTCTTTTGATCTTGGTCTCTTTGCTCTTTGACCTCGATTTTTTGTTTTTCTGATATACTGCGATTGGTAGTAGGTGAATCTGCGAGTGTCTGCTCATTGATCGGATGCTCGCGACCGAATCCAGTATCCATACATCGAGAGTATCTTGAGTTACGGCTCGAGATAGGGCGGCCTATCTAGAACTGAGTCTAGTAAGGCTGGTGTATGCAGAACTTCATCAAAAAATGAAGATACTTGGTAGGGAGTATTATGGCATTGAATATACCGAATACGATACAGCCCGGAGAGTACTCGATGGGTGGTGGCATGGGAGATATTCTCTGCAAAAGCGGATATAGACGGCAACCCGAACCTGTTCAATGTCAATCGGAACGACAGCGATCCTTGGTTCGACAACAATGATGGCCACGTCGACAATCAGTGGGATAGCAACAATCGGTTTGTGTTCCTCCGTCGCAATTTTCTTCATTTCTCTCCCTCTTTGCGGGGAGAGTTTTGTTTTGTGAGCTGTCCGTTCCATCCGCCGAGCATTCGGCCGATTTCATCGATTTTGATTCATATAATACCTCGGGGCTCTGCCCCGGGGTTGCCGCTAAGGAAAGGTTTGGAAAACCGTTGGTTTTCCGAGATAATCTAGAGCGAAGCTCCTACATACCTCGCCGATACGAAGCGAAGCGTAGTGAGGGTACAGCTCTGCTGCGGGGTAATTGATTTTTCGATTGATGGATAATATCTTCACGCTTCACAGACATCTTAGCATGAAAAGCTACGCACATTCTTCCTACGAGGCTTTCAAAATTTCTGATCCAAAGCCGAGAGATATTCATAAGGCATTGGTACGGGATCGGTTGGTGCATCATGCCTTGTATCGGATCTTGTATCCGTTTTTTGATCGAATGTTTATCACGGATTCGTACTCATGTCGCTTGGGAAAAGGTGTACACAAGGCACTGAATCAGTTTCAATCATTCGGTCGGAAGGTATCGCAGAATCACATGAAAACGGTATGGGTTTTGAAATGTGATGTACGGAAATTCTTCGCTTCGATTGATCAGGAGGTACTTTTGGAGATTTTGCGGGGGTATATCCCGGATGAGGATATTCTCTGGTTGCTGGAAGGGATTATCGGGAGCTTTCATTCACCTCTCCCCACCCTCCCCTTGGACCCGCTTCGACAGAGCGATAGCGAGGCGAGAAGTGGAGGAGGAAAACGAGGACTTCCGCTGGGGAATCTCACTTCGCAACTCCTGGTGAATATTTATATGAATGAATTTGACCAATTCGTGAAACACAAGCTGAAAGCAAAGTATTATATTCGGTATGCGGATGATTTCGTTATTTTCTCACAGAATAGAAATCGACTTGAGATGATGTTGAGAGAAATAAGGATGTTTTTATGGGAGAAATTGAAATTGGAACTTCATCCAGACAAAGTCTCTATTGCTACCTTGGCTTCGGGTGTGGATTTCCTGGGCTGGGTGCATTTTCCTGGTCACCGCGTATTGCGTACGGTGACGAAAAAATGGATGTTTCGGAATATACCGGAAAAAGAGGGGAAAAAAGCAACGATACAATCTTACCTCGGACTACTTGGTCACGGGAATGCATTCAGATTGAAGAAGGAGATAGACTCGATGGAAAATAAAGAGAAGTGATATTTTGTGATATAATGAGGAGAAACAAATACAAATTTTGAACCTATGAAACATTTTTCGAAAGATATTTCTATCGTGATCGGCGGGGCGGCGGGACAGGGCGTGCAGACGGTGGAGACCATGCTCATGACCGTGCTCAAGGCGGATGGCTATCAGGTATTTTCGTCGAAGGAATACATGTCTCGCATCCGGGGTGGATCGAACTCGACGGAGATCCGCATCACGAACGATGGAACGCGCTCGTATACGCGTCACATCGATATTCTCTTCGCCTTGGATGGAGCAGTCGTCCCGCATCTGGAGGATCGCATCACGGAGAGGACTGTGATACTCGGTGAGAAGGGTATCGTGAAATCAGCGCACCGCGTCATCGATGTGCCTCTGACTAGGATGACGGATGAAATCGGCAGTCCGATCTACGCGGGGACGATTGCCGCCGGTGTCATCCTCGGCTTTCTCAAGGCACCGAAGGAGCCATTCGAAGGTTTTCTCCGGAGTCGATTCATGCGCAAGGGTGAGGAGGTCGTGCAGAAAAACCTGGAAGCGGCGGAGAAGGGATACTCGCTCGGGGAACATCTCGCGTATTCCGAATCAATTGAGATTACTTTGAACAAGAATGACGGGGTAAGAGGAAAGCTGATGCTCTCTGGCGATCAGGCACTCGGACTGGGCATACTCGCGGCGGGATGTAATTTCATCTCATCCTACCCGATGTCGCCGGGGACGGGACTCCTCACCTTCCTCGCGGAGCAGGGGGGACCATTGGGCGTGGTCGTGGATCAGGCGGAGGATGAGATCGCGGCGATCAATATGTGTCTCGGCGCGTGGTATGCCGGAGCGCGGGCGATCGTCACGACTTCCGGTGGGGGATTCGCGCTCATGTGCGAGGGAGTGAGTCTCGCCGGGATGATCGAGACACCGGCGGTGATCCATATCGGGATGCGTCCGGGACCGGCGACGGGGCTTCCGACGCGCACGGAGCAGGGGGATCTCAATCTCGTTCTGTACTCCGGTCACGGAGAGTTTCCTCGCGCGATTTTCGTTCCGGGAGATCAGGAGGAGACTTTTTTCTGCGCACAGCAGGCTTTCGAGATGGCGAACAAATATCAGTCACCGGTATTCATTTTGACTGACCAGTATCTCCTCGATTCCGTGGCGCTCGTCGATGAGTCGGACTTGAAGCGACTCCCGATCAATGCTCATATTGTCGAAACGAAGGAGAATTATCAGCGTTACTCGCTCGATACGGAGAATGGAGTTTCCTCCCGTGGTGTTCCTGGATTCGGGACGGGCATCGTCTCGGTCGATAGCGACGAGCACGATGAGGCGGGGCATATCACGGAGAGCTTCGACCTTCGCCAGAAGATGATGGACAAGCGGCTCACGAAATTGGAGGGACTCACCGCTGATGCACTCCCGCCGACCTTCCTCGGCGATGCGAAAGCGTATGAGACTCTGATCGTCTGTTTCGGTTCGAACAAAGGGGCGGTGGCGGAGCTTGTCAGGAAAGGCGATGAGAAGACCGCGATGCTCCATTTCTCGCAGGTCTATCCGATAGCCCCTGATGCGAAGAAATACTTCAAGCGGGGGAAGCGCGTCGTTGTCATCGAAAACAATGCGACGGGGCAATTTGCTGACCTCCTGGAGAAAGAATTGAAGGTGAAAGTCGATCAACGAATTTTGAAATATATCGGGGAACCGTTTTCTTGCGAAGAAATCGCAAGAAAAATATCTAATTCCTAATATCTAATCCCCAATTAAAATCAAAAAAATTTGATATTATATTATTTGAAATTGATTGGAAATTAGAAATTGGTAATTGGAAATTATTTTTTATGATCAATCAGAAAAAATTTGACATGCCTCACGGGACGGACATCGCCTGGTGTCCGGGATGCGGGAACTTCCCGATCCTGAATATCCTGAAGACCGCGCTCGCGGATCTCGGATATTCGCCGGAGCAGGTGGTGCTCGTCTCGGGTATCGGACAGGCGGCCAAGACCCCGCATTATGTGAAAACCCATGTCTTCAACGGGCTCCATGGACGATCCCTTCCGGCGGCGACGGCGATCAAACTCTCGAATCCAAAGCTGAAAGTCATCGCTGAGTCGGGAGATGGCGATACATACGGCGAGGGGGGCAATCATTTCATGCATACGATCCGTCGCAATCCCGGAATCCTCAATATCGTGCACAATAACATGATCTACGGGCTGACGAAGGGGCAGGCATCGCCGACTTCGCAGAAGGGTTTGCAGACACCAGTGCAGGTGAATGGCGTCGTCATGGAGCCGTTTAATCCGATCGCGGTCGCGATTGCCCTCGGTGCGTCATTCGTCGCCCGGGCGAATGCGGGCAATGTCGCGCAGGCGATACAGATATTCAAGCAGGCGCTCGCGTGGGAGCATGGCTACGCGCTCATCGATGTGTTTCAGCCATGCGTCGTCTTCAACAAGATCAACACCTATCAGTGGTTCAGTGGTAATACCTACATGCTCGATGAGACATCCTATGATCCTACAGATCGTCTGAAAGCGATGGAACTCGCCTTTGCTACCGACAAGATGCCACTCGGTGTCATTTATTCCAATCCGGAGCGCGAACCGTACGAGTCCCTCGTGCGCTCATCGGATGCACCGCTCTATAAGCAAGAGTTTGATGAACAAGCATTCTCTGGTTTGTTGAAATCCTTTGCGTAAAACTTTTTTCTTGTTCTGCGCAAGCGGTCGTTCCCCTCTCAATGTTGGTACACACTTTTTGAAATGCGAGAGCGGTTGTTCCGCTTCTTGAGCGGTGCAACCGCTGTTTCAATTCTGAAATAAATCTTTCTCCTTACTTTTCTTTGTCCGCAAAGAAAAGTAACCAAAGAAACTCTCTCCTGCGACAACAATCGAGAAATTCATCGACTCATCTGATGGAAGCTCCTCAGTGGCGCTTTGCTTCCTCCTGTGAGGAGCTTCTCTCCTGTATGAGTCGTGAATTTCTAGCGATTCTTATCGCGCAGAGACCTCGGGATCGAGCGAGAGGATATGGATAGAAAAAGACTAGAGAAATCTAGCCTTTTTTACTCCTTACTCTTAATTCCAGCCAAGTCTCGCTTTGGCTTCGTCGGTCATCTTGCTCGGGTCCCAGGGGGGATCGAATGTGAGCTCGATCTTCACCTCATTCACTTCGGGGATTTCCATGAGGTGGTTCTCGATATCTTTTTGTATGACCGGGAAAAGGGGACACCCCATGGTGGTGAGCGTCATCCTGATATGGGCGATGCCTTCTTTGGAAAGCGAGGTTTCATAAATCAGCCCGAGATCGACAAGCGAGACGCCGAGTTCGGGATCTTTGACCTTCTTCAGTTGGATGAGCATTTCTGATTGAAGAGTTGTCGTTGTTTTTTTGGTCATAATCGTAGTGGATGAAGAATCTAGAATCAAGAATGAAGAATAGAGATTCTTTTTGTTCTTGATTCATGATTCTTAATTCCAGATTCCTCGGGAATTATTCCGGGAACACCTTCTCGCCCTTCTCATTCTTCACGATGATCGCGGCGACGGGGCATGCCCGTGCGGCGGAGAGTATCGTCTCGTTATCATCCTGATCGACGGTCGAGAGGATGACCGCCTTGCCATTCGCGTCGAGTCCGAAGGTGTTCGGGGCGATGGCGGTACATGGTGCGGCGCCGATACAGGCATTCTGATCGACTTCTACCGTCCAACCGCTCGCGAGGGTAATTGGGCCGGCGGGCATTCCTTCGTCTTTCACTGACATAGTGTTACATCTTACTATTTAATGATTTTTGAAAAGTTTCGAGAGCGAGAAGCGCGCATTTGAGACGGGTGAGAGAAAGTTCTATCCCGAGGAGATCGAGCAACTCCTCCTTTCTCACGCCTTTTGCTTCAGAGACGGACTTTCCTTTGAGGAATTCGGTCAGGATCGAAGCGGATGCCTGCGAGATGGCGCAACCCGATCCCTGGAACCTTACCTCCCCGATTATATCATTTTTTATGAGAAGCTGCATCTCGAGGCTGTCTCCGCAAGTCGGATTATTGGCAGTCGCAAGGTGAGTCGGTGCATCCAAAACCCCTTGGTTCCGGGGGTTCCGATAGTGATCGAGGATAAGTTGTTGATAAATAGTATCCATAAGAATGTAATGTCAAAATCCAAATTTCAAATGCCAAATCAATGATAAAAGTTCAAAACTTAAAATTGAGTCATTTGAATATTTGGATTTGATTTGGCATTTTTTATTTGAGTTTTTGATTTATTATTGATTGAGAATATTTTACCTCCTCAATCAATTGGTCTATATCTTCTTCCGTCGTATAGATGCCGAAACTCACCCGTGCCGTAGCGGGGAGCCCGAGGGCTCGGTGGAGAGGCGACGCGCAGTGCTCACCGGCACGGATGCAGATATTTTTCTCTCCGAGGATTTCTGCGAGATCATGCGGATGAATATCTTTTATTGTGAATGAAATGAGCGCGGATCGTTTCATAGAGTCCTTTGGTCCGAGGATACGAATATTTTTTCCGAACGAATCTTCGAGTTGTTTCCTCGCGGTGGTGGTGATTTGTCTATCATGCTCGCGAATGTTTTCAAGCCCGATGCTGTCGATGAAATCGATCGCCGCACCGAGACCGATGGCGCCCGAGATATTCGGCGTTCCCGCTTCGAAACGGTAGGGGATTTCGCGATACTCGGAGAGAGGAGAACAGGAGTCGATCACCATGCCGCCACCGAAAGTGACGGGTGGGAGCGTTTCGAGAATCTCTCTTTTCCCGTAGAGGACGCCGATGCCGGTCGGTCCATACGCCTTGTGTCCGGAGAATGCGATGAAGTCCGCATCCCACGCCCATGCATCGATCGCGATATGTCCTACCGTCTGCGCCGCATCGACGAGGGTGATGATGTGATGATTTTTTTCCTTCGCGAGATGGATGATGTCCGCAATGGAATTGATGCCTCCCGTGACATTGGAAATTGCCGTGAAAGCAAGGATACGAGTATGCTCGTCGATGAGTGCCAAGAGACCCTCGATATCAATGAGACCCTCATTGGTCGCGGGAGCGATTCGGAATTCGATGTTTTTCGTCCGCGCGAGTTCTTTCCAGGGGAGGAAATTGGAGTGGTGTTCGAGTTCGGTCACGACGATATTATCTCCTTCTTGGATGGACGCGGAGAGGAGTTGCGCGGCGAGATTGATGCTTCCCGTCGTTCCGGAGGTGAAGATGATTTCGTTGGGCGATGCTTGGATGAACGATGCCACTTTTTTCCTCGAGGTTTCGAAGGCGAGCGTCGCTTGTTCGGCGAGGGGGTAGAGACCGCGACCGATATTCGCAGAGTACGACTCCTCGTATTCCCGCTCGGCCGAAAGAACCGATTCCGGTTTGAGGGAAGTCGCCGCCGAATCGAGATAGACGAGACCCTCCTGTCGTTCGAATATGGGGAAATGAGATTTCATAGGGGAGTTTTTATGGCTGACGATGAATGAGGATATCCTTCTGAAATCCTTCCGCGATGAGTTGTACGGCAGCCGCTCTCGATATGCCGCGGCTCGCCAGGGCGAAGATCTGCTCTTCCTTGGGGGCGCTCGTGGTGGCGGCATGGTGGCAGATGACTTCCTGATTGAGGATTTCGAGTATGGGATTCGTTTCGACGCTCGCAGTAGAAGAGAGGAGGAGGTTGCGATTCTCCTGGGAGGCGATCGTTCCCGTCGCCTTCTTTTCGATACGGATCGTTCCGCGATAGGAAAATGATGACGAATCGTCAAGGACGGACTTCACGAGTGCGCTCGACTTCGTGTGTGGAGCGTGGTGGTATTGGGTGATGTTGAGGGCGTGTTGGTCATCATTTTCCCCCGTATAGAGGGCATAGATTCGTGCTTCGGCTCCCGGCGCACCGAGCTTGAATGTGATCTCGCCGGAGCGATTGAACAGGAAGAAAATTCTCTTCTCATTTGCTTTGAGAGAATATATGGTTCGTGTGTCAGTTGTGATGTCTGTAAAAATCATACATTTTATAATGTCAAAATCCAAATACCAAATATCAAATTAATTTCAAATACATTAATGTCAAAAGGTATCATTCATTTGAGTTTATGATTTGATTTGATATTTGAAATTTGAGTTTTGATATTATCCAACTGAGCCTTCCATCTCCATGTTGATGAGCCGATTCAGCTCGATGGTGTATTCGAAGGGGATTTCTTTCGTGACCGGTTCGATGAATCCGTTGACGAGGAGAGCGCGTGCGTCATTGTCAGAAATGCCACGGGAGTTGAGATAGAAGAGCTTGTCGGCATCGATGCGACAGGCCGATGCCTCATGTTCGACGATCGCACTGCTCTCTTGGATACGCATGAGCGGATAGGTGTCGGACCTCGAGAGCGGATCGAGGATGAGCGCATCGCAGGCGACGGAGGATCTCGCATTGGTCGCGCCCTTTCCGATATGGACGATGCCCCGATACGAAGTGACGCCACCATCCTTGCTGATGGATTTCGAGACGACGCGGGAGGTCGTGTCCGAGGCGAGGTGTATCATCTTCGCACCCGTATCCTGTGATTGGTGTTTTCCGGCATACGCGATGGAGAGCATTTCTCCTCGTGCACCTTTTCCGGCGAGGTAGACGGCCGGATATTTCATGGTCACACCGGATCCGATATTGCAATCCACCCACTCCATGATGGCATTCTCTTCGGCGCGCGCTCTCTTGGTCACGAGGTTGTAGATATTCTTGCTCCAATTCTGCACGGTCGTATACCTGACGCGTGCGTTCTTCTTCACGATGATCTCGACGACGGCCGCATGGAGGGAGGCGGTGGCATAGATGGGGGCGGTGCACCCTTCGGTGTAGTGGAGGAAGCTCCCTTCATCGGCGATGATGAGCGTTCGTTCGAACTGTCCGAATCGTTCCGCGTTGATACGGAAATACGCCTGGAGCGGGAGATCGATCTTCACATTCTTCGGGACATAGATGAACGATCCTCCCGACCAGACGGCTGAATTCAGTGCGGCGAATGTGTTGTCATGCGCGGGGATGAGCGTGCCGAAATATTCGCGGACGAGCCTCGGGTGTTTCCGGACGGCAGTATCCATATCGCAGAAGATGACCCCCTTTTTTTTGAGATCCTTCCGGACGCTTTCATAGACGACCTCGCTCTCATACTGGGCGGAAACACCGGCGAGGAAGTCCCGCTCAGCCTCGGGAACGCCGATGCGGTCGTAGGTTTCCTTGATTTCATCGGGGAGATCTTTCCAGGAAGAAACGCTCTCCTTCGTCGCTTTGAGGTAGTAGGTGATGTCGGCGAAATCGATGTTCGAGAGATCCGGTCCGAAGGAGGGGAGGGGCTTTTTTTTGAAGAGATCGAAGGCGGCGAGTCTCTTTTCGAGCATCCACCCCGGCTCTCGCTTGGCATGCGAAATATCGCTCACTGTTTTTTTCGTGAGGCCGCGTTTTGTCCTCTCGACGGACAGCTCCTTCATGGCGAAACCGTATTTGTAGTCGAAGTCGATATTTTGTGACTGCTTTTTTTTGAACATAGTGAATATCATTTTCAATGATCAATTTCCAATTTTCATTGAATTTTCAAATCGAGAATGTTTCAAAAATTGATTCATTGTACATTGATTGAAAATTGAAAAATGGGAATTGAAAATTATTTCTCGAATCCTTCCCGGAATACTTCCTTCACCATCGTCGGATCACCGATTCTTTCGAAGGCACCATCCTTCATGACGATGACTACATCGGGTTTCAGGATGGAGAGAAGTTTCTCGGAATGAGTGATGATGAGTGTCGTACGATCCGTTGATTTGGAAGCGAGGAGGAGCTTGCCGATTTTCTTCACGGCATCGATGTCCGCACCGCTGTCGATCTCGTCGAGGATGAGGAATCGCGGGGCATACATGAGTGCCTGGAGCGCTTCGAGTTTCTTTTTCTCCCCGCCGGAAAAATCTTCGTTCATGGAACGGGTGAGGTGATCGGTCGTTAGGCCGAGCGTTTGCGCCAACGCGATGGCGCGCTCCCGCACCGCGAGGGGATCGCCCTCCCATTCGAATTTCAATCGGAAGAGGTCGAATGCGGAGACGCCGGGGAGTGGCAGGGGGTTTTGGAATGAGAGGAAGATGCCGAGAGCGCTCCGTTTCTCCGGCGCGAGCGCGTCGATGCGTTTCCCGTCGAAGAGGATCTGCGATCCTGGTTTCAGCGTATACCCCGGATGTCCGGCGATGGCGTGCGCGAGCGTCGATTTCCCGGCGCCGTTTTGACCGAAGAGGGCGTAGGTCTTTCCTTTTTCGAAAGGGAACGAAACATTGTTGATGATGCGTTTCCCGTCCGCCGTCACGGTGAGCTTTTTCAGTTCAAGCATAATTATGTGAATAACCAATAAACCAAAACCCAATAACTAAATAATAATCAAATTTCAATAACCAATTACATCTTTTTGTATTTTTTGTATCTTGGAATTTGGTGATTGGTGATTGCTGGCAGGTTGGGAAATAAGATCAGATATGGTTATGGCGGAAAATGTTTGTATAATCTTGGAGTTGAGTAATCGCCATGCCAGGTTGGTTTGGCAGTGGGTGAGTTTCGGATAGGGGGATTCCGCGGATATTTTCGGCGGAGTGAACGGAGCGATTTCGCCATCGAGCGCGCGGATCACTTCCCAAACGGAGATGGATCTGGTGTCGCGATCGAGGGCATACCCTCCGGAAGCGCCTTTTTCCGAAGAAATAATCCCGGATTTTTTCAATTGCTGGAGGATTTTTTGCAGGTAATCTTCGGGCAGGTTTTCTTCACGGGCGAGCGCATGGGCCGATATTTCGCCGAAATGGGCGATCCCGACAATCGCCCGGAGTCCATAATAAGCCTTTTTTGATATTTTCATATATTGGACTAAATTAGTCCTATATTACGATATGGAAGGGATGATGTCAAGCGGGTCGCCTTGATTGTTGGTGGAAGTCGGAGTAGAATCAACTCCTATGATTCGACCACAGGAGGTGGAAATAATGGCGCCGGCAGGGAGCTTCGGGAGTCTCTCGGTGGCGATACAGGGCGGATGCGACAGCGTTTATTTCGGCGTGACCCAGCTCAATATGCGTTCTCGCGCGGCGGACAATCTCACGCTTGCCGACCTCGCAGAAGTGGCTCGTATGTGCCATGCGAAACAGGTGAAGACCTATCTCGCGGTGAATACCCTCCTCTACGATCACGATACGAAGCTGATGAAGAAGATAGTATCTGCCGCGAAGGAGAATGGTATCGACGCGATTATCGGCTTTGACTTCGCGACGCTCCAATACTGCAATGAGATCAAGATGCCGGTGCATGTGTCGGTGCAATTCTCCATTTCGAACTATGAGTCGCTCAAATTTTTCGCACCACTCACGAATCGCGTTGTTCTCGCGCGCGAACTCACCCTGAATCAGATCCGCGACATCGCGATGAAGATCCGCGAGGAGCATCTCCTCGGGAATGAGGGACGGCTTATGGAGATCGAGGCGTTCGTGCATGGGGCGCTGTGTGTGGCGCAGTCGGGGCGATGCTTCATGAGTCTCTATACGGACAATGCCTCGGCCAATCGCGGCGCATGCCGGCAGAATTGTCGGCGCGCATACAAGGTGACGGATGTCGAGACGGGAAAGGAGCTCGTGATCGATAATCAGTTCGTCATGAGTGCGGCGGATATCTGCATGATCGACAAGGTGCCGGAATTGCTCGCTGCGGGTGTGCAGGTATGGAAGATCGAGGGGCGGGGCCGTTCGCCGGAGTATGTGGAGACGGTGACGCGTGCGTACAAGCAGGTGCTTCTCGATGTGGCGAATGGAACCTATACGATGGAAAAGATCGCGGAGTATTTCGAAGCATTGAAGTCTGTCTATAATCGTGGTCTTTCGCATGGGAATTATTATCTCGGGGCAGAGCTGGGAGCGTATAGTGATGTGCATGGGTCGAAGGCGACGAAAGAGAAGATAGCGCTCGGTGTCGTGAAGAAATATTTTGCAAAGGCGGGAGTTGCGGAAGCACTGCTCGATGCGGGAGCATTGAGGATCGGAGATGAGATCAAGATTCTTGGATCGACCACGGGAGTCTATACGGCGGTCATTGATGAGCTTCGTTCCGCCGATCAGACCCCGATTAAGATTGGCAGGAAGGGTGAGATCGTCACTTTCCCTGTCGCCGAACGCGTGAGGGAGAATGATCGAATATACCGCTGGCAGGATGCCAAACGGTAAAAACACAAAACCCAAATCACAAAGACCAAACAAAGGAAGGGGACTGAATAAATTTATGTTTTTGATTTCTGTGTTTTGTTTGGTCTTTGTGTTTTTTTTATTTTGTGCTTTGAATTTTATGGGTGTGAAACGGATTACAATTTGTCACAAAAGAAATGACTGCATCGGTTGTGGGTCATGTGTAATGCTCTCGCCAAAGACCTGGAAGATGAATGATGAGGATGGGAAGTCCGACCTCGCGAATGCGCAGTGGAAGGGTGAAGCATTCATGGTCTTGACCATCGATGAAAATGAATACGAAAAGAACAAGCAAGCCGCCGATGCCTGCCCGGTCAATATCATCCGTTTGGATTGAAAAAAACAGCGGAGAGACCGCTGTTGGGAGAGCGGGCATTCACTATTTTGAGAGCGATTTCATTTCAACGGTCATTCCGCTTTTGGAGCAGTGTGTCCGCTGAAATGAAATCCATCGCGCCCACTTGAAGAAAAGGTATGAATAACTTTTGGAAAAAACTGGAGAAACCGTTTTTCGTCCTCGCGCCGATGGCGGATGTCACGGATGCCGCTTTTCGCCGTGTCATCGCGAAGTATGGAAAGCCCGATGTCATGTGGACGGAATTCGTATCGTGCGATGGACTCTGCCATCCCGAGGGGCGTGAGG
The DNA here is from genome assembly GCA_964404075.1 of uncultured Bdellovibrionales bacterium. Taxonomy (GTDB): domain Bacteria; phylum Patescibacteriota; class Minisyncoccia; order Moranbacterales; family UBA1568; genus CAYTED01. The sequence continues at coordinate 40,255 of CAYOIM010000002.1, forward strand.
CGCTCCGCATCGACCTTTCCTATACGGAAGCGGAGCGACCGATCGTGGCGCAGGTCTTCACGGCGCATCCGGAGAAGATGCGCGAGGCGGCGAAGTATATTTTGGAGCTTGGTTTCGATGGGATCGATATCAATATGGGTTGTCCGGACAAGAATGTGATGAAGCAGGGTGCGGGTGCCTCGCTCATGAAGAGTCCGGAGGTGGCACGAGAGCTTGTGCTCGCGGCGAAGGAAGGAGTGGAAGGGAAGATTCCGGTTTCCGTGAAGACGCGTATCGGATTTAATGCGGATGAATTGGAGACATGGATCCCGACGCTCATCGAGGCAAAACCTGTGGCAATCACCATTCATGCCCGGACCAAGAAGGAGCTGTCCCTCGTGCCCGCGAATTGGGATCGCGTGAAAAAAGCGGTGGAAATTGCACGGGGGAGCGGTGTCCTGATTCTCGGGAATGGTGATGTGAAAAATTTGGAAGAGGCGCGAGCGAGAGTTGTTGAAACGGGTTGTGATGGCGTGATGATTGGCCGAGGCATTTTCGGCAATCCGTGGCTCTTCGATGAAAAGAAGAAAGAAATCTCCGTCGAAGAAAAATTGCGCGTGATGGTGGAACATACGAAACTCTATGAAGAACTCTTTGCGGGGAAGAAAAGTTTCGAACTCATGAAGAAACATTATAAGGCGTATGCGCACGGCTTCCCCGAGGCGAAAGAACTCCGCGTGAAACTGATGGATTGCCATGTGGCGAGAGAAGTTGAGGATGTGACCAACGGTTTTTTGAAAACCATGTTCGTTGATGCTTCTTTGAAATTGAGCACATAAATACGGCCGTGAGTAAAGAATAAGCATTCACTTGGAGGTTCGACCTCCAAGTGAGGTTTGAGGCTTGAGGGAAAGAAAAAACCGCACGCAACCTTTTGGGTCTTGTGCGGTCTTGTGACTCCGGACTGGATCAGTCCTTAGTCGGTGATGAGGCGCCAGGCGACCGATTCGCCTGCGCGCAACGGTACCAAGCGATCGTTCGGCAGATAGTCGAGACTCATGGGCACTGCCACGGTCTCGCGCCGCAGTGTGATCAGTTGCGTATTGCGTGGGAGTCCGTACCAATCGGCTCCGTGGAAACTCGCGAATCCCTCGAGCTTGTCGAGCGCGCCCGCCATTTCGAATGCCTCGGCGTAGAGTTCGATGCCGGCATGACCGGTGTAGCAACCGGCACAACCGCAAGCGGATTCTTTGGTGCTTTGCCCGTGCGATGCCGAATCGGTACCGAGGAAAAATTTCGGATTCCCGGAAATCGCCGCCGCGACCAATGCCTTCCGATGTATTTCGCGTTTCAATACCGGCAGACAGTAATGGTGCGGATGCACGCCACCGACGAGGAGTGCATTGCGATTGAGCAATAGATGATGCGCCGTGAGTGTCGCGGCGACATTTTCTCCACGGCTCAGCACGAAGTCAACTCCATCCTTGGTGGTGACATGTTCGAACACCACGCGAAGTCCGGGGAAATTATGAAGGAGGGGAGCGAGTACCGTATCGATGAACACCGCTTCGCGATCGAAGATGTCCACCGATGGGTCGGTGACTTCGCCGTGAACCAGGAGCGGAACGCCGAGCTTTTCCATGCGGGCGATGGTCGCCGTACATTTCCTGAGATCAGTGACTCCGGCATCCGAGTTGGTCGTCGCTCCAGCAGGATACAGCTTTATCCCTTTGATGATATTGGACGCCTTCGCATTGGAAACTTCCGACGGAGGTGTATTGTCCGTGAGATAGAGCGTCATGAGCGGGGTAAATTGCGATCCTTTCGGTAGCGCCATGAGAATGCGTCTCCGATAGGCTCTCGCGAGTGCCACCGTAGTTACGGGTGGTTTCAGATTGGGCATGACGATCGCCCGAGCGAAACGCCGTGCCGTGTCCGGCAGTACCGCAGAGAGTGCGGCGCCATCGCGCAGGTGCAGATGCCAGTCATCGGGACGGGTAATGGTGATCATTTCCGTTGATTCCAGTTGCTGTGTTTTCATTGCCATAGTGAGACTCCTTGGTTATTGATGGATTGGGCCATAAAATAGCGTGCGTTGAAAATATCGATTTGCTTCATCGATAATCGTCTTCATGCGATGCGGGCGTACAACGGCGAGTGAGCCGATGAAGACGGCATCGCACCCTGCTGCGTCCATTTGCCCGAGATCGTTCGTAGTGCGGATTCCATTACCGCCGACAATTGGTATCTTCACTTCGCTATCTCGAAGTTCGCGGATCTTGTTGATCGTAAGAGGGAGACAGACTGGACTGGAAAGTCCACCGTCAGCATTGAATCCGCGCCGACGAATCGGAGAACCATTTCCATAGCGTGACCAGTTAATCAGATGGCGGGTAGCAGGATCATCAAATGGAATCGAGTTGCCAATCCAGAGCGCATCGGCAATGCGAGATACTTCGACGAGGACTGGTGTCGGCATGAGCGCGTTGCAATTGACAATGATCGGTATGCCGAGGAGAGATTTTGCGATTTCAATGAGTTGGCACATTTCCTCATAGAACTCATTGAGGTTGTGACCGGAATTCGGACACCCGAAATTGATTTGTAGCGCAACTGGGGAACGGAACGGAAGGTGTGACTTGAGAATTTTGCAGAAGTCCCGAAGTTCTACTTCACGACCGGTCGCATCCTTCCCGACGAGCATGATTGAAATGGAGAAGGGTTTGCTGATCTTATGGTAATTTCCGGTTCGCAAATAGAATTCAGCCCCGAAATTCGACAGACCGACGGCATTGATCATTTCACCGCCATGCCGGAAGTTCGTCCAGATGCAACGGGGCATGATTTCTTTTGGTGTTACCCCGTCCTTTTCCAGTGGCATGTTGCCCTCTTCTTGAAGCTCTTTTCCGCGTCTCGGAAGAAGCGTGAGAGTTTTCCCGGAAAATCCGGTTCCATCCCAGGTCATTCCTGCGTGACACCAAAGCTTATGGAATGGGTATCCTTCTCCCCAGAATCCACGAGCGCCGGTCGCACAGAATATACTGCCAAACTGAATACCGCGCAAAGTAAGCATGTGTTTTCCCCGCTTTCTGAGTTGGTTGTTAAGGTTGTCTACCGGTTGGTATTGTGGCTAATGTAAAGGAAAAATGGTAGAATGTCAAGGGAGAATCGTTGACGCGAATGGCGTAAAATTGTAGGATTCTTTTTCGTCGGGAAGCGGTGAAGATGGAGGTAGTCATTGCTCTGACATTTTTTGAGCACATATCAACCCATCAGCGGTCGCACCGCTCAAAAAGCGGAACGACCGCTCTTCAATGATAGTATGAATATCGCGATGCTTATTTCCGGCGGGGTGGATAGCTCGGTGGCGCTCCGACTTCTTTTGGATGCCGGTCACACCGTGCGGGCATTTTATCTCAAGATCTGGCTCGAGGATGAGATGGCATTCCTCGGGGAGTGTCCGTGGGAAGAGGATTTGAAGTTTGTCCGTGCGGTGTGCCAGCAGGCAAGTGTGCCGCTTGAAGTGGTACCGTTTCAGAAAGAATACTGGAATCGGGTGGTATCGTATACGATCGCCGAAGTGAAGGCGGGGCGGACGCCGAATCCGGATGTGTTCTGCAATGCGCAGATCAAATTCGGTGCGTTCTATGAATATCTCTCTTCACGAAA
>CAYOIM010000003.1:0-37704 GCA_964404075.1 uncultured Bdellovibrionales bacterium
ATGCTCCGACGACAGGATTCGAACCTGTGACCAAGTGATTACACGCAATCCCAGTGTTTCCAAAGGGCGTGGACTATATCTTCACCATTTCTCTTTTCAGAGAAGAAGGTGCTTCGGTATCTAGTCTCTACGGCGCCCCCCGTGCTCATCACGGAGGTTCCCACGGTATTAGCATATCCACCAAATGAATGGACTTAGCTTTCACCGTTATCCCGAAAAGTTCATCCTGATGTTTCCATCAAGAGCTGCATTTATGGCTACAGTCACCTGCTCTACCGCTGAGCTACGTCGGAATATTCACTTTTCAATGAAATCACCAGAAAGGAGCGTTTCGGATGACTCAACTATTATACGAAAATTGAAGGAAAAGGCAAGCTAACAGCCTGAATCTGCTTATTTCAGGAATTTCTTTGCAGACGGACAAATATCCTTCAGGACACATTCCCCGCACTTCGGACTCCTCGAGACGCAGATGGCACGACCGTGGGTGATGAGATATTCATTGATCCGAAGGTAATCCTTCGCCGGAAAGAGTCTCATGAGATCCACGGACATCTTCTCTGGCGTCTTGGCACCCGACCAACCGAGCCGTCCCGCAAGCCGGAAGACATGGGTATCGACCGGTAGCCCGACATTCTTTCCGAATGCTTTGGCGAGGACGATATACGCCGTCTTGTGCGAGACACCCGGGAGGAGCAGGAGGCTTTCGAGTCGGTCCGGGACGACACCGCCGAATTGTTCGGAGAGAATCTTCCCGATTCCCTTCAAATTCTTTGATTTATTCCTATAGAATCCGCAGGAGAAAATTTCCTTTTCGAGTGTCGATACTTTCGCAATCGCATAGTCTTTCGCGGTTTTGTATTTCCGGAACAAAGTCTTCGTCATTTTGTTCACGCGCTCATCCGTACACTGTGCAGAGAGCATCGTCCCCACCACCAATTCCAAAGGGTTCGACCATTCGACGAATGGCCCTACGACAGGGTACGCCTTTTTCAATCGTCTGAAGGACTCCCTCACACGCTCCTTTTTTTCTTCGATGGATTCTTTCATAGGAAGAGTATCCTACCATATAAAACGAAAACTCCCGGAAGCTGGGGGCTTTTATTTATGAAGCCAGTCTTTTCAATGCTTCAAGAGCGTAGCTTTTTATCGTTTCTTCTACATCGGTTACCGCCATCACTTCTTCCCTGGTCATCCATCGACACTCTGTTTTTTCATGATTCTCCGGCTGGACAATGGTGTCAGTTTTGGCCGTCGCAAAGTATACGAGAATCAAATGCTTGTGATTTTCACTCGCATCATGGATATTCATGAATACCGGCGGGATGAGCTGCTTCAACCGCCCTGTTCCTTTTTCGGCCAAGATTTTATTCCCATCGTAGAGTTCGATATCCAAACCTACTTCTTCCTTTGCCTCGCGAACCGCCGCTTCCTCCGGTGTCTCATTCAATTCAATATGTCCCCCTGGAGCGATCCATCGTTTTACCTTGTCATGCAGACGGATAAGCACCTTGTCCTTATGCACGATAAATACCTCAGCAATAAAATCAATCTGCCCCGGCTCCGTATGGATATGCGCCATAATCCTTCCAAAAAATTATTACCCTTCCATCCTATCACACCAAACAAAAACCACACCGTGAAGCGCGATTTCTGTCTTTATTTCTTCTTTGTCTAGTATCTAATATCCAATGTCTACTCCCATTTTTCTCTCAAATTTTTCAGCGGACGCACCGCTCGAAAAGCGGAGCGACCGTTAAAAAATTAGTAATCCTTCAGCTTCTTGATATCTTCGTGCTCGCGGATCTTGTCAAGGGCTTTCGCCTCGATCTGACGGATGCGTTCCCTCGTCACCCCGAATTCCTGTCCGACTTCTTCGAGGGTATGCGTCACCCCGTCTTCAAGTCCGAAACGGATTTTCAGGATCTTCTGTTCTCGAGGTGACAGCTCATTCAGGATTTCATCGATGTGTTCTTTCAGGAGCTTCCTCGAGGCGGACTGATTCGGCATGACGGTCTCCGTATCCTCGATGAAGTCCCCGAGCACCGAGTCATCATCCGAATCGCCGACGGAAGTTTCAAGTGATACAGTCTCCTGAGAAATTTTCTGGATGTGACGAATCTTGTCGACTTCGAGTCCCATCTCCGCGGCGATCTCTTCCGGAAGTGGTTCGCGCCCGAGCTCCTGTACGAGGCGGCGCGTGATCTGCGCGTACTTATTGATCGTCTCAACCATGTGTACCGGAATACGAATCGTACGGGACTGATCGGCGAGTGCCCGGGTGATCGCCTGCCGGATCCACCAGGTCGCATAGGTCGAGAATTTGTATCCTTTCCGATAATCGAATTTCTCCACTGCACGAAAAAGACCGATATTCCCTTCTTGAATGAGATCGAGGAGCGAGAGATTATGCGATCGCCCCACATACTTCTTCGCGATCGATACGACGAGACGGAGGTTCGCCTCGGTCAATTTCTGTTTCGCGGCGAGGTCGCCCTTCTCGATCAACTTCGCATACTTCACTTCTTCCTCACCCTTCAACAATGCGACGCGACCGATTTCTTTGAGATACATCTGCACGAGATCCGAAGTATCACTGCTCTCCGAGAGTGCCTGGAGTTCTGCCCGCTCCCGCGCCTTCGCCTTCGCCGGGGTCTCGGGTTTCGCGGCGGTCGGGAGGACTTCGATCTTCAGCATTTCTTCGGAACCGGTGATTCTGATTCCGGAAGTCTCTAATCGCTCGTACAGGTTCTCCAAATGTTCCAGATCCTGCTCGACATCCGGAAGGATATGGATGATCTCATCTTCCGTCACGAATCCCCTCTGCTTGCCACGAGCGATCAATTCGTCGAAAGCATTCTGCTTCACCAGATCCCTCGCCTCCTTCACCGCGAGCGCCTTCCCCGTGAGAGAGACGGATTTTTTTGCGACAACCTTCTTGGTCACCGGTTTCTTGGGTGCGGCTTTCGCAGATTTCCTTCCGCTAGTAAGCGGACTCGCTTTTTTCGTTACCGCCTTCGGAGACTTCTTCGATTTTGGCGCGGTCTTCTTCGTCGCCTTTTTTCCGCCAGTAAGCAGACCTGTCTTCTTCGTAACCCTCTTCACCGCCTTTTTCGAAGCAGGCTTTTTTGAAGGCACCGATTTCTTCTTCGTTTGCTTTTTCATCATTTTCTTTTTTCCTCCTGATTGAACGATACCCTTCATATTCCTCTTCGCAATTATCCGCCTCATCGCCTTCTTTTTATTCTTCTCAGCTGTTGTCATAATCACATAATAATACCGCGACTTACATAGTATCCATAAAAGAGAGCACCCCGTCATCCCCTCCAAAAAGAGAAAAGCGGTTCCGAATCATGCTCTCCGCTACGACCGAGAAAGCTCGGTAAATTCTTCCATCAACGATTTCTGCAAAGGCTTGTCACCGGCTTTCCTGGCCGATTCCAAGGCACGACTGATGGATGCCAGCCGTTCCTTGCGGATCTCTCCATCGAGAGATTTCACATATTGTCCGAGCAGATCCTTTGCGGCCGCCGACCGTTCTTCGGGAGCCCCGGACAAAACGGCGGAAAGTATTTCTTCGGCCTGGAAAGAAAGCTTGGTTCCAAGAGCCTTGAGCGAGACATCGCCGATCAAGACCAGAGGATCCACTCCTTCCTTCGCTCCCTGCAAAATGTATTGGGAAATCGGGTGCCTCGAGAGAAACTCTACCACTTTTTCCTCGGAAAGACAAGCGAAATCATTCCGGGCGCCCGTTTCGATGAGGGCAAGTCCGATGATATTTTCACGAAGTATCTCCGCCCGATTGCCGAAAGAGGCTTCGACCGATCCTGCAGACCGGATACTAGTCGGCGATGACCCGTCTTTCCGGCGCTCTCGAAACTCCTTTTCCAAGGTCGGAGCGAGCGCCTTCTCATCCATTCCGATACGGAAGGCGAGTCGTGACAGGAAATGCATCCGTTCGATGGCATTCTCCGCATGAGCGAGGATCGGAAGATAGAATTCCGCGATCGCTCGCTTTCCTTCTGGCAACTGTGCATCATGCTTCGTCATGGCCTGCTCGAGAAAATATTCGAGCGCCGGTACGGCATGCGTCACGGCCTCACGGAGCACCTGCGGATTTTCCCTCGCCGCATCCGCGGCATCCTTGCCGGAAGTAATCGCGACAATCGAGACGACGATTTCTTTTCCGAGGGCAAGCTCGGTACTCCGCCTCGCCGCCGTCTGCCCCGCGCCATCCATATCAAAGAAAAAATATATCCTATTCCCGTATCGCTTGAGGATATCGAGCTGATCCGTCGTCAGTGCCGTCCCCGATACGGCGACGACATTCTCGATGCCGGCTTGGTAGGTCGCGATCACATCCATATTCCCTTCCACCACGACCGTCGCACCCGATTTCTTGATCGCATGCTTCGCCTGTGCGAGACCATAGAGCGCCTTGCTCTTCCGATACACCGCGGTCTCCGGCGTATTCACATACTTCGCCTGCGACTCGTCGCCGCCGGGTACGACACGCGCCGAAAACCCGATGACTCGTCCCATCGCATCCATCACCGGAAATGTAATTCGATTCCGAAATCGGTCATACCAATCCCGCCCAGTATCTTTTTTGATGGTGAGTCCAGCCGCTTCGATTTCTTCCGGGCGATATCCACGAGAGACGAGAAAATCAGAGAGATGTCGCCACCCTTCCGGTGCATATCCGAGTCGGAACAATTTAATGCTCTCATCGGAGAGTCCGCGATCACGCAGGTACGAGAGTATCTTCGTCTTCCCCGCCCCATCCCACAATTGTTTTTCATAGAACTTCGTCGCAAGCTCGAGGATCTCTGTGAGGCGTGGTTTGCTCTCCGCAATCTGTTCCCCGTTCGGCGTCGCGACATATTCCCTACGATACGGTGCGAGGTCCACGCCAGCCCGTTCCGCGAGGAGGGAGAGTGCCTCCTTGAAATCGAGACTCTCCATCTCCATGAGGAAGGTGAAGACATCGCCCCCTTTATTGCAACCGAAACAGTGGAACGATTGCCGCTCCTCGCTCACCATGAAAGACGGGGATTTCTCATTATGAAAAGGACAGCGCGCCTTCCAATTCATGCCCGCTTTCTCGAGCTTCACATAGCTCCCGATCACTTCGACGATATTGAGCCGTGATTTCACATCCTCGACCGCTGTATTCATACTCAAATCGCATCATCGGTCACTCCTCCTGCGGGCGGTGCAACCGCTGATTCATACCTTAAAATATGTTTCCTCATTCGATAGTTCCTCTCTTTCAGAGTACTCCATCTTACCTGCGAATTCAAAAAGAATCAATACAGGCATAAAAAAAGGGGTCGATATTCTCGACACCCCTGGGGATCACTAAGGCACACGAGAACTCACTCCCCCCCGCACTTCCCGTCAAATACTCGATGGAAGTAAAATATATTCTCACTTCCATTGCATAAAGTACAAGGTACATTAAAAAACATCAAAAACAAAAAAATTGAGATAAAAAAAAGGGCTGACTCTCTCCCGAAGGAAACAGCCAGCCAATGAGTAAGAACGATTACCCCCACTCGATAGTAGAGAAAGGCTTGTCGGAAGTACGATACGCCACCGCACCGATACCCGGCACCTCATTGCCGAAGCGTTGCTGGATGCGAACATGGAAATCATCCGGCAATTTCGCCGACCGCGCCGTAAAACCGTTAACGCTCCATACCGCCCAGTAAACGACCAGTACACCAGTTCCAGCATCATCTCCCTTCGTGAAGGTATGTTGCGACAGCGTCACTACGACGCCTGCTTGCCAAACCGTTTCATACAGACCGGCTCGGCGAAGCTCCTCGATATAAATTCCGTCGAGATGACGCGCCATAGCGAGTTTTTCACGAGTAATCTCGCCCTCTATTCTCACGACAAGTCCAGGACCCGGAAACGGATGCCGGATCAGCAACGCCTCAGGGACACCGATATCCCGACCGATACTTCGTGCATTATCCTTCACGCAATCATCGAGTGGCGTGATTTCGGGAACACTGAAGCCGAGATTGGTATTGTGATGAACCTTGATGACCGCTTTGCGAGCACCACTCGACAATCCACTGCCACTTTCGGCGAGATCGGTATACAAGGTGCCCTGAGCGATAAAGCCGGCACCGAAGTCCTGAACCTGTGTTTCGAGAATGCCCCTGTATACACCCCGCATCGCCATTCGCTTCTCTCGCATGGAAGTCTTGCTGGCGAGCGTAACGAGGAAATCCTCGGTGGCATCGATGATGACCAGCTCGAGCCACGGCTGATTGCCAAAATACTCCAGCACGAAAGCTTCATCATCCGGGCGGTCGATACCTTTGATGTACACCGCACGAATCTGCCCCGGGGCACGCTGTACTGCAAGCGCGAGAAGATAGGCCACGACTGAAGAATCAGATCCACCCGAAAGAGCGAGTATGAGGCGATCAATACCGATTTGCTGGCGAAGCTCCACGACTTTCCGCTCTGCGACATCGTGAGAATGAAACCGGTCTTTCGCATGACAGATCGAGAAGCAGAAGTTCTCGAAAATCTGAGAGCCAGCGACCGTATCTGAAACCTCAGGATGAAACTGCACCCCGTAAAGATGTCCATGCGAAGCCGCAGCCAATGCGTTCTCGGTAAAACCGTAGATCGTCAGCCGATCATCCGGTTCTATTCGGTCCCCATGACTGTGTAGCACCAGCATCCCATCCTTGCATCCCAGAAACAAATCCCCCGTACACCTGAGGCCCATCGGATGGACTCCGAATTCCTTGCGTTCATCTGGCCGAACCTGAATGCCGATATGATGCGCCCACATTTGAAATCCGAGGCAAATACCCAAAACGGGGATGCCCAGATCAAAAATGTCAGTATCAAACGGCGGCGTTTCAGAGTACACCGAAGCGGGACCTCCCGATATGATGATGCCAATCGGATTCAGAGTTTTCACATCTTCAGCCATCACACTGGCCGGATCAGCGACCAAGCAATACACCCCCAAACGGGCTAAAGCCTGATAGATCAAATGGTCGAACTGACTCCCCATGGCGAAAAGCAGGAAGACTTCATTGGTACCGCGCACCCGCTTTTCCTCGCAAACAGCTGTCAAGGCTTCAGGTGTGGCTTTTTTGAATGTATCGAGCATGACAATACCCTCCGCTGGTTGTAAAATTGACTATCCCCCACAATAACCATTCCAGTGAATATAGTCAACAACCTATTCTTAATTTATACTGCAAGCTACCTTAAAACTCACCTCCGGGTTAAAATGTTTGATGGAAGTAAGATTCTCCATTACTTCCATCGCATATTTGCACAAACAAAAACTAGGTATATTGTTGTCAAGTAATTAGCAAAGAACCCTTTCTCAAGGGTTCTTTGTCTCTTCACTTTGATTCAAATGGTGTCCCTCTGGTCCAGACTGCCCAGACGATATGAACGAGCTTCCGTTCCACAGCACAGAGAGCACTGAAATAGTGCTTTCCTTCACCGGTCTTCTTGAGGAAATACTTCTTCAGCTCCGGATTGTACTGTTTCGCGATGAAGGCGGCATTGAAGAGTATATGCCGGAGATAGAGATTGCCTCGCTTCGATATATATCCCTTGCCTTGTACCGAGGTGCCACTCTGGAAGACACGACAATCAAGACCGATATAGGCGGTGAGCTTTTCAGGAGTATCGAATCGATGGATATCTCCAATGAAGGCGACGAGGGCTGATGCGGTAGTACGACCGACACCAGGAATGGAACGAAGCAGTGCCTGTGTATCCGTCTCATACAGATCCATCTTGTTCGATTCCTTTGATTGCTTGCATCACCGCTGTTTCAATATCATGAAGGCTATCAAGATATGAGGTGCCCATCGCTTCCTCCTTGATGCGATGGACATCCATGCGCTGTTTGGTCATCTTGCGCATTTCGACGAGAGACTGTCGTTCCACGACAAGGGCTTTCAGGATGAGAGTCTCTTTGGTGTCAGTGAAGAGATATCCCTTGCCAAGAGCGGTCATGGTGCGGATTTTGAGAGCATCCAAACGATCCGTCTTCACCGTACGGAGTCCCTGGGTAATCATGCGGTGACTCTCGAGTGGATTGATGACAAACACATTCCATTCATGTGCTGTGAGCGTGACAGCCAAAAGCAGATGATATACTCCGGTCGCTTCGACGCCGATCTTTGTCTCGGCGAAAGCATACCCGCAGTCTTCAAGAAGAGTCATGAATGCCTCGATACCCTCCCTGCTATTCATGAATTTCAAGACTTTTTCATCCTCAAAAGCGGCATGAAAGGTGTTTTTACTCATGTCGATGCCAATAGCTTGCATATGTGTTTTTGTTAAGGGAAAAACAGGAAGAGAGAAAAAGAAAAGAAAAAGAGAGAATGTGAGTATGCCAATGGTCCCAGATTTGGTATCCTTGATATGCAGGTTCCTTTGGCATTCGTGGCTCGTACCACAACTAGGTAATCCGCATCAGGAAAGGATTCTGTGAGACCATATGTTTTTGGCGAGACCCCAAGTCTAGCGGTTGAAACGATGGCTCCTCACAATGAAAACCACCAGCCTTGCTGGTGGTTTCTGTCCTGCAGGCTAAGCCTGCGGATAGAGAGGGAGTGGCGTCAGCTCTCGTTGATGATGTTGCTGATTCTCAACATATTTTTTCACGACCATCTCATTCACTCCAACGGTTGATATGAAATAGCCACGGTTCCACAAAGTTCCTTGCGGAAACTTCTTTGTCTGCTTTTTGATCCAGGCTGAAGATTTTCCTTTGATCACTGCTACTGCATACGAAACCGGGTATTTTGGAGGTATTGTGACAAAGAGATGGATATGCTCATCACCGATGTGCCAGGCGTGTATAACGAAGCCCTTCCATTGGCAGATGAGCTTGATGATTCGTTTGAGCTGAGCTTTAATGTATTTATCTTCCAGAACCTTTCCTCTGTACTTGGGTGTCCAGACGAGATGATACTGGCAGATGTATGTACAATGGCTGAGTTGATAGACTCTCCGGTTTGCCATACTAAAATCACCTCCTTCCTAGGGGTGATTTTTAGTATATACCCACGCGCTACGCTTTCAACGCACACACCGGCTAAAGCCGGTGGTTTTTGGTGATAACAAAAGAGTATCACGATAGTGATACTCTTTGAGTATAGGAACAGCTTCCCTTGAAACTGCTTTTATATTCGGTGTTACACCTTCCGTATCGGAGCAATCCCCAGTGCCATCTTTTTTACGCCGGCGCGTTTGAATGCGATGGTCGCTATCGTACCGGCGAGGGAGATGATGAGTCCGCCGCCGAACTGCGCGTGTTCCACCATGTCCCCCGGCCTGACCTCGCCCGGCTGGATGAAGGATCCTCCCATCGTCGCATCACCACCACCCGACATCATTTTCGGCAGAGTAGATGCCACAGATTTCCTTGACGAAGCATACGAAGGTCGGAAACTATTGCGAGACCGATTCCCCGAGAGGGAAAGCATGGATTGTTTCATCTGTTCCGCTTCATGGATGAGCATATCGGGAATCTCCGAGAGAAATCGTGAGGGTGGATTCACCTGCGTCGATCCGAAGAGGAGCCGCTGTTCCGCATGGAGGAGATAACACTTTTCCTTGGCACGAGTGAGTGCGACATACATGAGCCGCCGCTCCTCTTCCAATTCTCCCGGAGAGAGATTCGCGCGCGAGTGTGGGAACACCCCTTCTTCGAGTCCGACGAGGAAGACGACCGGAAATTCGAGTCCCTTCGCGCTGTGTATCGTCATGAGCTGTACGGAATCCGCGCGCGTCTCGATCTCATCCGTATCCGATGCGAGCGCCACTTCCTCGAGGAGCATGCCGAGCGCTTCTTCGGTCGGACGGCCATCGTATTTCTTCGCGACGGAGAAAAATTCTTTCGCGTTTTCTTCGCGCGCTGTCCCTTCGGCTGTCCCGTCAGAAAGCGAGGCGAGGTATCCGCTCTCGCGCGCGACCTTCTCGACAAACCTCGAGAGATCCGTCCGTGCGCCATCGAAACCGAATCGGAGTTCCTCGCTCCATCGAATAAAATTACTCGTGAACGATTGTATCGCCGCGATCTTCCCCTCGCGTAGTCCGCTCGTCGTAGGCTCCATCATGCGCGATGCCTCGATCGGATTCACGCCCTTCATTTCCGCGAATTGCAACCAAGTTGCAACAGTTGCCTCGCCGATGCCGCGCTTTGGCTCGTTCACGATCCTCTGTAGGGCGAGCCGATCCGTCGGATTGCCGACGAGACGAAGATACGCCACCACATCCTTCACTTCCTTCCGTTGATAGAATTTCAATCCGCCGATAATCCGATACGGTATCGATGCGCGCAGGAATGTCTCCTCGAGCAATCGCGACTGCGCATTCGTCCGGTAGAGGATTGCGAAGTCTCCGTATCGTCGTCCACTCTCTTTCATCTTCGCTATTTCCTGCGCGACGAAACGGGATTCTTCTTCCTCATCCCGTGCCGGGTAGAGCGTGAGCGGTTCGCCCACCAATTTATCCGTCCAGAGTTTCTTGTGTCGCTGATTCGTATTGTTCCCGATCACGCCATGCGCCGCATCGAGAATAACTTGCGTCGAACGATAATTCCGATCGAGCGTGATGACGACCGCATCGGCATACTCCTTCTCGAAATCGAGGATATTGCGTATATCCGCCTGGCGCCATCCATAGATAGATTGATAGTCATCGCCGATAACGAAGAGATTGCGATGTTTGCCAGCGAGGAGGGAGATAATGGTATATTGCAATCGATTCGTATCCTGATACTCATCCACCATGATATACCGGAAGAGATCCTGATATTTCGCAAGCACTTTCGGATGCGCCTGGAGGAGCTTCACGGTCTGTGCGATGAGGTCATCGAAGTCGAGCGTGTTTTCCTTACGCAAAGTCGCTTCATACACGGCATACACTTTCGCCGTGATTTCCTCGAGATAATTGCCCGCCTGCGTCGCGTACCCCGCGGCGTCGAGGAGATCATTTTTCGCTCGGGAAATCCGCTCAAGTATCGAACGGGGCTTCATCTGATCGGGATCGATCTCATTTTCCCGCAGGGCTTTCCTGATAATCGAGATCTGATCATCCGTATCGGAAATCGTGAAATTCTTCGCATACCCGAGCACCTCGATATCGCTCCGCAGGATACGCGAACAGATACTATGAAATGTCCCCAGAGTCGGCATCGCCGATCCCGAGAGCCCGATCGCCGGATCGGCGAGCAATTTCTGCACGCGCTCCCGCATCTCCCCCGCCGCCTTGTTCGTGAAGGTCACCGCGAGGATATTTTGCGGACGGATCTTGTTCTCCGTCATAAGATAGGCGATGCGATGTGTGAGCGTCTTCGTCTTCCCCGACCCCGCCCCCGCGAGAATGAGCACCGGTCCCTCGGTCGTCTTCATCGCCCGCGCCTGCTCGGGATTCAGCCCCTGTTCCAATGGATGCATGCTTTTTTTCTTAATAATCTCTTCAAAACCATCCTATTGTACCATGATAATCCCTCTCCGTCGTTCATATAAAATAATAGGAAATGAAATACGATTCTATTGACAAAATCGAGAAAAAACATTACCTTTATCCTACTTTTCCCACTCGAGGAGCACCTTACCATGATTCAGCGATCTTTCGTCTTCATGCCAACGGATAGCCCAAACAGACTCATTGTTGCCGCTGTAAAAGAAAGAATGGAGTCCAATCTTGGCTGGCTTCTTGCTCTGGATGCTCACAATACATGGAGTAATCCACAGGAGGCAGTTCAAGACCTATTGTCTCTCCTTTATTCTGTCGACCTCGCAACGTCAATGGCCGGGAAAGAATTTCAAGGAAACGAGGATGTTGCAGCCATGAATCGAGAATGGGCAATCTCGTCGCCAAAGATGCTCAAATATCTCACAGACCTTCTCTCTCAGCCAAAAAATATCAATCTCGGCGAAATATCACACTGGTTTGCATTTCTTACCGTGCGACGACAAACACTCGAACTTAACGGAATCTCAGTTCCTTCCACTGAAGAAAGTCCGGTTCAGCAAGCCTGATCCACATCACCCTTTGGGCAAGTCCACTTGCCCTTTTTTTATTCCGTAAACTCTTGTTTTCAGCTCATTTCCACCGTACAATTATAACCATGAAACAATATCTCACTAAAGCCATTTCCTTCATCGAAAAAAACGAGCTCTCCTATGGCTCATTCCTCTGTGCTTTCATCTCCCTCATTTTCCTTCGCCTCCTCGTCGAGAACACCGTCGGCGGATTCCCGACTCGTCCATTTCTCTATTTCTTCTTCGAATTCTCTCACACTCTTCTCTTTTTCCTGTTCTCTTTTCTCCTCTTTCTTCCCCTTCTCTCCTCCTTCGCCAGATCAACGCTCAAAGCCACCACGAATATCCTCCTCTTCGGCTTTCTCATCATCCTCACTCCGCCGCTCATCGACTGGTACATTTCCGGTGGCACCGGGTATTGGAGCTTCTATGAGTTCGATGGGATCCGCGGACTCATCGGTCGCTACTTCTCCTTCTTCGGCAGTACGCCGGAAATCGGAGTCACCTATGGCGTTCGCATCGAAGTCACTCTCTCCATCCTCCTCTTCGCCCTGTATATTTTCCTCAAAACAAAGGATTTCTTTCGCGTGCTTATCGGAAGTATCGCGTCGTACACAGTCTTCTTCATCCTCGGAACATTTCCATCATACATCACCATCGCTTTCCTCGGATTTTCCAAGGGATTCCTCGCTGTTACCGAGGCCGATGTCGCTGGACTCTTCCTCTCTCCGAACAACATCTTCTTCCGATCACTCATCGATCCGGTCTCCGCACTCAATTTCAAGGCGTCACTCGTCTACGGGCTCCTCCTCATTCTCACCATCGGACTCTTCCTCTTTTTCTCCCAGAGGAAAATGTTTCTCGCGCTCTTTCATAATGTCCGATTCCCGCAGGTCATCTACCACGAAGGACTCGCGCTCCTCGGTGTCATATCCGCATTTTTCTTCGTCCATCTCCCATTCGATCCGTCTTTTTTCGATATTCTCGCGATTCTCATGCTCATAGCCGCCGTCATCTCCGCATGGATCACCTCCGTCATCATGAACGACCTCTCCGATCAGAACATCGACGCGATGACCAATCCTACGCGCCCACTCCCGACGAATACTATCGATCTCAATACCTATTCCACTATTGGCATCTCCTTCTTCATCGCCTCACTCATTCTCGCGGGCATCATTTCTTTCAAAATACTGCTCATCATCCTCTGCTACCAAGCGATTGCCTGGGTGTATTCCGCCCCACCATTCCGACTGAAGCGATTCCCTCTCATCGCGACACTCTCTGCCGCTTGCGCAAGCCTCCTCATCCTTCTTTCCGGATTTTTCCTCGTCGCTCCGGAGGGACTCCACACTTTCCCTAAGCCACTCCTCTTCTTTCTCCTCATTGCCTACACCCTGGTACTTCCCATCAAGGACTTCAAAGACATCCAAGGCGACCGCGCTGACGGTGTCTTCACCCTTCCCGTCCTCCTCGGTGAATCCATGGCCAAGCTTTTCATCGGCGGAGCGACCTTTCTCTTGTTCATCGGAAGCGTCTTCGTCCTCCGCACTCCGAAACTCATGCTCCCCGCCTTTCTCTTCGGCACTCTCACCTTCTGGCTCCTCCAGAAATCCACCATTGATCATCCACTCTTCTCCTATCGCCATCTCGCCGCGTGGCTCATCGGGATCATCACCTGCTACGGCTTCATCTCCCTCCTTATCCTCTTTTGATCACCGCCCCTCGAACATTTGTGAGAGTTTCTCCCACTGCTCTATGGAGAGTTCCTGCGCGCGAACCGTCGGGAGAAGTCCGAGATGAGCGATGATCGGCTCGATCTCGGTACGGGGGAGATGGAAGGAATTGGCGAAATTATTCACCAGGGTCTTCCGCCTCGCAGAAAAACCAGCCCGGACGACACGGAACACCTGCCGATCCCTTTCCGGATCGTACTCCCGACTCGGTATCACCCGGATCACCGCACTATTCACTTTCGGCACCGGATCGAATGATTCTTTCTTCACGAAAAATTGTTTCTCCACGCTCGCGTAGTATTGCGCCATGACAGAGAGAAGCGACATGCTCCCCGGTTTCGCCGCGAGACGATCCGCCACTTCGTCTTGCACCATGAGTGTCATCGACAACGGCTGTCTCGAAAGGGAGAGCAGGGCACGGATGATCGGCGCGGTGATGTAGTACGGGATATTCGCCACGATCTTGTACTGTCGGTGTTCGTACCCGAGATTCTCCAGGAGTTCAGCGAGATGGATGTCGAGGATATTGCCTTCGAGGATCGACACATTCTCCGACTCGATGAACCGCTCATTCAGATGCGAGATGAGATCATGATCGAATTCGATCGCCATGACCTTCGCTCCAGTCGCGGCGAGCGCCTTAGTCAGCATGCCCGTTCCCGGACCGATTTCCAGAACCTTATCCCCCTCCTTCACTTGAGATGCGAAGATGATCTGCTCGATAACCAGATTATCCTTGAGGAAATTCTGCCCCAGATGTTTTTTCGCTTGTACTTTTTCCATAGGTTCACTATTAATTCGAAATTTCTTCCATGCGCACACGGATGACTCCGGCGCCGATGCTCGCGATCTTGGCAAAGGCGACTTTGTCGAGGTCGATGATGCGGCCCCCGACGAATGGTCCGCGATCGTTGATGACGACGATAACGCTCTTCCCGTTCTCGAGATTGGTCACTTTGACGAAACTTCCTTTGGGAAGCCAGGGATTCGCCGCCGCCATCGTTCCCGTATAAGCATACCACGATGCGCCCCCCTCATGTTTCTTTCCCAGCTTGACGAAAGTCCCCTGGGTCACCTTTTCGGGGACGGACTCCTTCGTCACCTCCGTTTTCACAATTTTCCGACTCACTTCCTTGCCGTCATGATACGCCACACGATACATCGTCGTCCTCACTCCTTTCTCACCCTTCTGGGTGATTATTTTTTTTCGCCACGAGAGCGTATCGTCCTCCGTCGTCTTCGTCTCGAATGGAACCACCGTTTCCTTCACCTCTTCACGAATTTCCACGCGTATCACTGTTATTTTCAATCCTTCAGTAAGGATGGTATCCCGCTCGGGCCTGACGATGTCATCGGGATCGAGGGCGATATTTTCTCTCGGAAACATCTCTCCGACGGTTCGCGCCTGGGAAATTATTTTCTGATCTCCTCCATCAATCTTCACCGTCACCTCCCTCGCCCGCGTAATGAAAATCGTCTGCCCGGAAATCGCCCGCGCAGACGATGCCGGCCGTACGCTGTCTTCCGCGCGCAAACGGATGCCAGCGTGCTGAAGTACTTCCCCCACGGTATTCCCCTCTCCATTTCGCAACTCCCCCACCAACCCATCATCATTGATCGTCACTGTTTTCAACCCCGAAAAATCCAATCTCGAATTATCATAAAAAACAAAGCATGCAACCGAAACAATACATACCAAAAAAACAAAAAGGGAGGGTACTCTCTTTTTTCTATTTCCTCGTATCCAATATCTATTATCTAATATCCTCCCCATTATTCTTCTTCCATAAACCGATACTGCAATGCCTCGGCGACATGTGTCGCGGCAATCTTTTCCTCTCTTGCGATATCCGCAATCGTTCGGGCGACCTTCAGGATGCGATGATACGCACGAGCAGAAAGACGATACTTCGATACGGCATCCCGGAGCACCCCCTTCGAGACATCATCGAGCGCACAATGTATCCGTACCATTTCCCCGCTCATCTCCGAATTCGAGACGCACTTCGAACCGGCGAACCGCTCCCGCTGTTTCGTCCTGGCGCACTCGACACGCTTCCTGATATCCATGCTCTTCTCGCCATCGATACCCTCCTCCAATTTCTCCACCTTCATCCGCGGGACGGAAATCTGGAGGTCGATGCGATCGAGTATCGGTCCCGAAACTTTCCGACGGTATTTGGAGAGGACAAAGGGTGGGCAAACGCACTGCCGTTCCATATCGCCATGAAATCCGCACGGGCATGGATTCATCGCCGCGACCAAAGTGAATCGCGCCGGAAAACGATGCGTCCCCTTGGCGCGCGAGACCGTCACCGTTCCTTCCTCCAGCGGTTGCCTGAGATTCTCGATCACCTGCCGGGAGAATTCCGGAAACTCATCGAGAAAGAGTATCCCGCGATGCGCGAGACTGATCTCCCCCGGACGAGGAAATGTCCCTCCTCCGACGAGCGACACCGCGCTCGCTCCGTGATGCGGCGATCGAAATGGTCGCTCCCGCACGAGTGAGTCCGTCTTCGGGAGGAGTCCTGCGACCGAGAAAATCTTCGTCACTTCGAGGCTCTCTTCGAAGGTGAGTTTCGGCAGTATCGAGGGGAGCGCCCTCGCGAGCAGGGTCTTCCCCGATCCCGGAGGTCCCGACATGAGTATGTTGTGCCCGCCGGCCGCCGCGATTTCGAGCGCCCGCTTCGCCTGTTCCTGTCCGCGGATCGATGACATATCGGCGATACCCGGGTCATGCCCGAGTGGTTCGAAAATTGTTTCCGGAAGCGGGAGAATCGGCACTTCACCGGAGAAATGTTTCACGAGCGAGAGGAGATCGGTCACCGGAAAAATCGCGATACCGGAGACGAGTGCCGCCTCTCTCGCATTCTCAGCCGGAAGGTAGAGCTCTTCGAATCCTGCCTCCTTGGCGAAGAGCGCGATCGGAAGCACGCCATGCACGCGCCTCGTCTCACCGGAAAGCGACAGCTCTCCGAAAAAAAGCTTCTTCTTCGGATCGATATCCACCTGACCCGTGGCGATGAGAAACGCGACTGCGAGCGGAAGGTCATAGATCGGCGCATTCTTCGGCACATCCGCCGGCGCGAGATTCGCCGTCACCCGTCCGCAGTAATGTGGCGGTTTGAAACCGGTATTTTTCAATGCGGAACTCACCCGATCACGGGATTCCTTCACGGAAGTATCGGGGAGTCCCACCAGGGTAAAAACATGGAGTCCCTGCGAGAGGATATCCACTTCCACTTCGACGGCGAGTCCATCGAGTCCGAGCGTGACCGCTGAAAAAACCTTAGAAGACATATTCTTGAGAAGTGAGGGATTAGAGGTTAGAGGAGCAAACAACGGTTGTTCCGCTTTTTGAGCGGTGCAACCGCTGTTTGTGATTCAGAAATGGGAAGAAACCATCTTCTCTCCTCCCACAAGAATCCGATCACAGCGATAGTCAACAAAACATCGGCCATATTGAATACCGGAAACCAGGAGAAAACGGCAATATAATCCGTCACGCAACCAAACGAGATCCGCTCATACACATTCGACAATCCGCCCGCGAAAAAGAGTGCTCCCCAAAAGACCAGACGACCGCGCGCGTGCGAATGCATCATCCACGAAACAAGGAAGAGCATGCCGATACCGACTCCGATGAGCAACACCATAGGCACCGACACTCCCCATGCCGCCCCCTCATTGCACACCGATTCCCCGATGAAAAAACGGATGACCTGGAGCGAGAGAAAAAGAAAGAGAACAGCAAGTACCACTCTCACTGTTCTCCATGCCTGTTTCATACCGGGGAGGGGTTCGGGCTTACTCCGCGTGTTCGGTGCAGGTGCTCGCGCTCGGATACGCTTTCAGTCGTTCCGGATTGATAGCCACTCCGCACTTCTCACACTTCCCATAGGAACCGGCTTCGACTCGCGACAACGCCTCCACAGTCGCACGCAGTTGCCCTTCGAGATTCGCTTCAAGACCGAGGTTATCGACATACTCCTCCACTTCGGAAGTATTCTCATCCCGCTCATTTCCCATATTCTGAAAAGTAGTCTCGTATTCCCCCGGAATGCCCGTCGGCTTGGCAAATCGGGAGAGCTCCTCCTCCAACCGCTTCCGCTCGGCTTCGAGTCGTGACCTCATTTCTTCCAAAAGTGTGGCATCCATACGAGTACATTATCCGTTTACTTCCCTTCCAGTATACGCCTGCCTCCACTCCTTGTAAATGCGAGAAAGGGATGAAAAGGAAACTCATACGGGTTTGAGAACGCCCCATAGCGCAGATTCTTGCCCCGAATCGAGTAGGAAATGTCCGAAACATCCTGAGAAACTCCATTCTTGCAATCATTTCACAAAAACACCCGCTCCAAATGCCGTATTTCGAGGATTTGTCCATGGAGGGAATCGAGGAATATGGCGATAACATCGAAATGATACGGCACCATCTCTTGCTTCTTCGTCTTCAGGTATGAAATGGCTATCTTCTCCAGCCGATGCAATTTCCGGCGATCCACACTCTCTTCGGGAAGCGGGGCGCCCTTCTCCCATTCCCGCGTCTTCACCTCGACGAAGACGATCTCGCCGTCATAAGAAGCGATGATATCAAGCTCGCCGAGTCTCCGCCCCTTGGTATTCGCATAATTCCGCTCCAATATGCGATACCCCTTCTTCCGGAGATACTCCGCCGCCGCCCGCTCACCGAAGCTCCCCGTATCCTTTCCCTGCTTTTTCCAAAAAAATAGATTCATGGACTCATTATATCAAAAACAAAATTCATTCGACACTACCCCGCAGAAAGTGCGGGATTTATTGCTTATACCTGCGCTAAAGCGCAGACAAGCAATAAAAAAACGGCCCAGCGGCCATTACATTATGATTCTTTCTCATCAAAATACGACACCCGATACATTCCTGGCACCAATAAAGGCTGTTGGTGCCAGGCGCTACTTCTGCGCCCGTATATTATATATATTTGGCTGAGGGTAGCGCCCAGCGAGATGCGCCAACATGTATTTCGGTTATTTCGCTCCGGGTGAGAAGCAAGAATAATCCATGAGACACATGTATTTTGTGCGTATCTGTTATGAATCCTTTCGACTTTCGGATTCGCCTGTCTACCGCTCTCTGGCACGAAGCCTTTTGGTTTCAAAGAACTGTTTTTTCTTTTTTTGTTTGTCTTGATCCACCGTATTTTACCGTGGGTGAATTTTTGTTTTTGTTTTGTGTCTCGCTTGTCGATAGCGAGCTGATTGAGGCAGATTCACCTCAAATCCTTCGAGCAGTAGAAGGGTACTGGCGGCAATGCCCTACATTCCCATCAAAACCCTTCTACTCTAGGCACGGATTGTTAATGCACACCGATGTGAGGAATATCACAGAAACACCTCTCACACCTACAGATTCATTATAGCAGAAAAATGGTCTCCAGTCAATCAGCTCAACGCATCAGAAAGAAGCGTCGTGCATAAGCCAAAAAGAATTTTCTGTTTTCCTCAAACCGATCCTTTTCCGTGCTCGCTTTTCCCTCGAATATTTAATGCATCACTTTTTCGTGGCTCATTCCGGGGAAAATCAGAGCGCCGTTCCGAAGGTATCGAGTATCTTGCGGAAGGCATTGGCGCTCGTCCCGATGATCCAGTGTTTCTCGGTCAAGGTATAATCATTGGAGAGTCCGGTCGGTGCGATATTGAAATAACGGGTCGAATACGATCTGTAGGTACCACTCTTCCATGTCGGTGTCGCGATCTTCGTCACGGACGGATCGAGATAGAGCGCTTGCAGGGCGAATGGGAGAGCGGACTCCCCGCTCGTCATCGCCTTCGAGAGGAGCTCCTTATTCTTGATGGAGAGAGAGAGCCCGACACGCGCCACGCTCCCATCACTATAGAGATAGAGGGAGAATGACTCATCGATCTGATCCATCACCGCCTGCGGAAACGACATCCCGAGGAGCTTCGCGAAACGGGCGAATGCCACCGGATTGTTATTCTTGTCCGTAATGAAAAACTCGACAGCGGCGTCGGTGATCCTGTTCTCTTCGAGCAACTGCTCCTTCGCCAAAAGCAGGGCTCTGAATTGCTCCGCCGTCACGGTCTCCACATCTATCGGGAGGTAATTTGGCGAAGAGAGGGTGAACGGTCCTTCCTTCTCCATTTGTGGCATATCAGCGGGGCTCTCAGGCAATGCCATATCCACAGTCGGCGGAGGAGACACCAGGGCAGTCGATGGTTTCTTCGCGACGAAGGTAAAATACGCGAAGGCGCCACCGGCAACGAGAGCGAGTACGAGAAGGATAACACCCACCATCAAAACATGATGCTTCTTGTTTGCTCTCGCCGCTGGAGCATACACCGGGTCATCACTCCCGAGCGTCACATTTTCACTCACGAACGATGGCTTATTCTTGACCGGATCCGGCGCGAAAGTCACCGGCGCGAGCTTCGGGTCAAGACTGGAATACAGCTTGGTCAGAGGAGGCTTCGCCGGGGGTGGAGGCGGTGTTGGCAAGGCATCCAGGGCGAGCGGCGAGACACCTTCGGCTCCAGCCAAAGCGGTCCCTCCGTCTTTTTGCATGAAAGGACTCGACCCCCTCGGATCGGGAGTCGCATTACTCGTATCGGTACTCGTCACGGTGATGGTCGAAGAAAGACCATTCTGATTGACCGGAGAGAGATTCTTCAATGCGGGGGCGGCGGAGAAGACGAACGGACTCGCACTCCCGCTCGCGACCACCGAACTCGCCTTCACGACCTGCGGTGTCGGCGTCTTGCCATCGAGATCGTCTTTCATGGTATGTACGGCGGCGAGGATTTCCTTCGGGAGAGAAGATGCTGATTTACTGCTGAACAAACCCATACTCTTTTATTTTAACAGAGAAAACAAGAGGAGAAGCATCTGCCTCTCCTCTCATTATACCTCGCTTTCTTTTTTTGCAAAAGAGTCTGGGCTACTCGCTTCCCTTCCCGAGCGATGCCATACGAAGCGCCTGCTTATGGGAGAGATTGATACGACCCTGTGAATCGATTTCCTTCACGATGACCGGAACGATATCGCCGACATGCACCACATCTTCTACATTCTCCACACGATGATCGGCGAGCTCGGAGATATGGATGAGACCCTCCTGATTCGGGAGTACCTCCGCGAATGCGCCGAAATTCATGATACGGGTGATGCGACCCTGAAACAACTCTCCTGCCTTCACCTCGCGAGTAATGTTGAGCACCCACTCCACGGCTTTCTTCGCGCTCGTCTCGTCCGTCGAAGTGATGAAAACCGACCCGTCGTCCTCGATATCGATCGCGACGCCCGTCTCGTCGATGATCTGATTGATCATCTTGCCCCCCGGTCCGATGACATCGCGGATCTTCTCTGGATTGATATGGAGCGTGATGATGCGCGGCGCATATGGCGACATCTCCTTGCGCGGTTCCGGAATGACCGCGAGCATCTTCTCCAGGATTTCCATACGGGCGACCTTCGCCTGCCCGATGGCGATGGCGAGCATTTCCGGGGTCAACCCATCGATCTTCACATCCATCTGCATCGCCGTGATGCCATCTTTGGTACCAGCCACCTTGAAATCCATATCCCCATAGTGATCCTCGAGTCCCTGGATATCCGTCAATACCTTGTACTCGCCATTCTCACCGGTCATAACGCCCATCGCGATACCAGAAACCGGCTTCTTGATCGGCACGCCCGCATCCATGAGGGACAGCGTCGATCCGCAGGTCGAAGCCATCGAAGAAGAACCATTAGAAGCGAGCACTTCGGAAACCACAATGATCGTATACGGGAAATCGTCCTTGCTCGGCAGAACCGGAAGGAGCGCCTTCTCCGCAAGCATCCCATGCCCCACTTCGCGCCTTCCCGGTCCGCGCATCGGCTTCACCTCGCCCACAGAATATGGCGGAAAATTATAGAAATGCATGTACCGCTTCTTCATATCGACTTCCATGGTATCGACGATCATTTCATCTCCCGGAGCGCCGAGCGTCGTCACAGTCAGAGCCTGCGTCTCCCCGCGGGTGAAAAGCCCCGTGCCATGCGTCCTCGGGAGCACGCCGGTCTTGCACCAGATCGGACGAATTTCCGTCAGTGCGCGACCATCTGGACGGATATCGCGACGGAGGATATTCTCATGCACGATCTCATCCGACACCTCATCAAAGATCAAAGCGAGCAGGTCTTTCGCATTTTTCTCATCCGGATATTTCTCCGCAACGAAGAGCGCGAGTTTTTCGCTGATGGCGGCCATCGCCTCCTCGCCCGCTTGCTTGGGACGGACATAGATCGCTTTCGAGAGCTCACTTTCGGCGAGAAACCGCTTGACATCAGCCTCGAAGGCAGGTGAACCGGAAAGGAGCGTGGCTATTCGCTTCTCTTTCCCGATTTCAACACGAATCGTATCGACAAATGTCGCGATTTTTTTCATCGCTTCGAATCCGAATGCGAATGCCTCCACCATTTTCTCTTCCGTGATCTCACTCGCACCCGCTTCGATCATATTGATCTTCGCCTTCGTTCCAGAGAGCAAGAGATCGAGTGTCCCGATTGCCCTCTCCTCGGTCGTCGGATTGAGGACGAAAGCGCCATTCGCATCCAAGCCCACGCGCACCGCACCGATCGGTCCGTCCCAGGGAATATCGGAGATAGCGAGCGCGGCTGAGGCGGCATTCATCGCGACGAGATCCGGGTCATTCTCCCCGTCGAAGGACAGTACGGTGGTGATCACCTGCACATCGTTTCGCATGCGCGCATTGAAGAGCGGGCGAATCGTCCGATCCACCGCACGCCCGGAGAGCACGGCATCATCGCTCGGGCGACCCTCGCGCTTCATGAATCGCGATCCCTTGATCTTCCCCGCGGCATAATACCGCTCTTCATAATCCACCATGAGAGGAAAATACCCCATCACATTGGAAGGTCGCTTGCTCATCACCGCCGTCGCGAGGACGACCGTATCGCCGTATCGTACGGTAACCGATCCACCTGCCTGACCCGCGAGGAGTCCGGTCGCTACCGAAAGTTCACGCCCTCCGAGCTGGAGGGACCACTTCTTTTCTTCTGACATAGTGCTTCCTGGCCGCGGAAGTTGTCGCCAGACACATTCATGAGCTCAAACATTGAGTTCATTCGAGTGCCAAGTGACCCTTTCCCAAGCCAAATTATTACTTATTCACTCCTTCTACACTACGACATTCGAACCGAAATGTCAAAAAATGGCTTGACATTTCACTCTTTTCTTCCCTACACTCTCATCAACTTCAGAAACTTAACAACTTCTCTCCAGGGAGACTTCCATGTCAGAGCTCATCGCCATCACAGGGAAAGCAGGACTTCCTCTTATCGCCGCGTCTCATAAATTACTACGATCATTCCAACCCACGGCCGCCATACATTTCCAACGCTATATCCATGGTGCAAATGGAAACGCCCCCGTCATCCAGCACGATTCAACGGTCATCCTCGATGCGCGAGCGTTCGAAGGTGGTGGCGATGGTATCCCGAAGATGCGCGACTACATACAAGACATCCGCAAGAAACATGCCAATGGATCGAATCCGCATATTCTCTGCTTACGATTCGATACGCATGATGCGAGCATTGAGAAAAATGATATGAGGGCGGGAGCTACAGCCACTCTGTTCTATATGGGAAACATACCTGATGCGACGCGTCGGATGAATACCTTTATTGAGACAGGGAAGCTCCCGTCGCCAAGACAGGGCAGAACTGTGACGATGGCAAACATCCCTTCTCTCTTCCTCCATGGAACTGATGGCATAGATGAAGATGACGGTATCAACAGAATAGATGAGCCTGTGTCGAAGAAATCACTCTCAAAAGCACCATCCGAAAGCAGGGTCATTCGTGCAAAAAGCTCGGTGACCAAACCAAAAGTTACACCAGTATTGGTGCCAAAAGAATCAATGCCGATAATACCTCCAGTGACACCAATCCCCACAACCGAAAATGACCTCGGAGAAGAAGACATGAGTACACTCCTCACCGCGCTTGAAACCCTTATCAGGCAAAATGCCCAGATCCTCGCCGCCCTCGAAAACATACGGGATGGTGTAAACGGTCTTCGTACCGAAAAAGAAGGTGCGCTGCTCGCGCAGGCACAAGAAAAGGTCATTGTTACGGTGGAATCCGTGCTTGCTCAACTGCGAGGGAATGGCGAAGCGCGTCCTACAGTGATGACAACATCAACCGACGCTATCGCCAGCCCTACCACTACAATCACACCATCCGCCGAAACGAAAGAAGTGCCGGTATCAATGCCAGAGAAAGATCCTCCAATCGCCACTCTAGCGAAAGGGAAGCCTTTCATGACCGATGTATCCCTCTTCGGAAAGACCATATCACTGAGGCACCTTTCCGCCGATCTCTTCGCTCATTTGGTCAATACAGGGGAAACCCTGGGATCAGCCGATGTCGCTTCCATGTATGAAATCGGTTACCAAGGTAGCTATTCCCGCATAAGAAACCTCCTCGACGATCTAGATGCATTTCGGAAAGGACTCTCTTCGTGTCTGATATGCGTTCAATCCGGAAACTCGAAGAGGTATCGCTTCGATATTGATGCCTTCCGTAAGGCATTCAATATCAAGTGAATCTCCAGTCAACAAAAGCCGTCCTGGCATCCTCAGGACGGCTCTTTTTTACCCATTCGATTGGTTATTGACAACTATTCCCTTTCTTCCCTACACTCTCATCAACTTCAGAAACTTAACAATAGACTCAAACTCAAATCTCACAAGGAGACTCCAATGCCAATTCAAAGAAAATCAGTTGTCTCAAAAACGGGGCTTCTACAGCAAATGTCCGAGGAAATCGGAGCCCTACAAGCTCTCGTCATAGACCTCACCAGGGAACTGACAATGATGCGTTTAGGAATGGAGCGACTTGCCGCTCGGGTATATGAGCTGGAGAGAGGAGCAAGTGACAAACCAGACGCCACTCTAACGGTGACTGTTCCATCAGACATACAGTGCTTAAAGGTACCAGGCGGCGTCATCCTCTACGGAAAAAAGATTCCCCTCAATAAAGATACCGCGGATGTTCTCTACCATCTCGTGTGCCAAAACGACTCCGTCTCGAAAGAGCGCCTCGCTACACTCTGTACACCGCAGAATCAACTAAACAAAGGGGAGCGCATCCTACCAGGATCCCTGTATCAGCGTTTGAGGCGACTCAAAACAGCCCTCAATGCCTACCATGCGAACCTCGGAGAATGCCTCGTTTCTGTAAAAAAAAGCACGAAGGGGACACCGAACGATTACTCCTTCGATGCAGAGAGGTTCCGCGCCATTCTCGGCATCAAGTAGACTTCAACAACAAAAACCGCCCCAATACACCGGGACGGTTCTTTTTTTTCTGTTTCAAGGAGGCTCAACCTCCTATAGGAGGTTGAGCCTCCAAAGAATAAGGGATGAACCTTTTTTACGCGATGAGAAATCGTTTCTTGTTCTCCGAGAGATTCGTGTACTTATCCGCCGCCTCGATGACCTTCCCATTCGTGGACTCCTGGAACGCCATGACCTCCACCCGACAGCCGAAAGTATTCTGGAGGTACTGCATGAGCGGGATATAGTCCCCGTCACCGGAGACGAGCACGATCACATCGAGTTTCGACGCCATCTTGATCGCATCCACCGCGATCCCCACATCCCAATCTCCCTTCTTCGATCCATCGGGAAACACTTGGAGATCCTTCGTCTTCACCTCATAGCCGCTCTTCTGGAGTGCCTCGAAGAATTTCTCCTCCGTCTGCTCGGGCGTCTTCACTCCGTACGCGAACGCGCGGATGAGCTTCCGATCGCCCACCCCCTCCTCGAGTACCGCCTTAAAATTCACCTTTTTCTTGTGGATGATGCGCCCGCTGTAATACATATTCTGTATATCGACGAGCACCCCCACCCGCTGATCCGAAAATCCGATCATATATTTTTCGAATAACCGATAAAAACCATCCCTTCCAGTATACACCACGGCAGTGGTTTGGAAACTACGCTGTCTTCTCCGGATCATGCTTATCTATATCAGATCCATCATGTCCATTTTTCTTCAAAAAAATATCCCTATAAATCTACAACAGTAGAAATCTTATAGGCACATTCGACTTCATAATTTTACAGAAGAAAAAAATACTCGAACGGAACAAAAAGAACATTATCCTGTACTCCAAGAGCGCAAGAATTTGTCACCACGATACCATATGTTCCCTGAACATTCTCCAAAGTCCGAACGACCTGTTGATGCATTCTTTTGTTAAAACCTGCCTCAACAACCAATCGCCGGTCTTTCCCGTCCACGACGAAATCCGCGCCACCCCTATCCGTATCATACCCAAGCGTCCAGCCGATAGAATCCTTACAATGACGGTACACATACATTCCGACCACATCCTCCAAGAGCTTCCCTTTATGCTGAATATCGATCGATCGAGAATCGATAATATGGAGAAGCGCCGCCCGCATACTCGAGGCGAGAAAAAGATATTTCGAAGGAAGCCTCACTCTCTTCGGTGACGATGAGGAAAACGGATAGATGCGTATGAGCAATTCGGCATCTCCCAGTGTTTTCAAAATACCGGAAAGCGTCTTGACATCGATATCCTTGAGCTCATTTGCCAAGCTTTGCAGGCTTTGTGTGTCCGAACCAGCGAGAATAAAGAGGAGTGCAAGAATCTTTTCTTGCTTATCCGGTGAAAACGATTTCATGGTCGGGATATCTCGCTCAACCACACGATCAATGACAGAATTCAAATTAGCATAAATAATCGCGTCATCGCTATAGGGAAGCACGGATGGGGTCGAATAAAATTTCAGGTAGCGATCAATCGCACGAATATCAACCGATTGCCAATACTGCACCACAGCAGAACTCACCGCTTCAAGTTTCGCCAAAGCATGCTCTGCTCGCGAGCTTTCAAATAACGCATCGGCGATATGATCTCCGAGCTTCGGCGGAAATTGCACGGCCTTCTTCTTTTGATCTACCGAATCAGAGAGCATCACATACTCCGTAAATTTCAACGGATACATTTTCTCGATATGAGAACGCCTGGCGACATCGGTCGTCGTATTGAGTGCGATAGCCGATGATCCAGTCGAAATAATAAACACGCGCCGTGATCGGTCATAGAGTGATTTCAACGCGAACTGCCACTCTGGGTCGAAATGAACCTCGTCCACCAAAAGAAGCATATCGTCCTTCAGTTGTGAAAAGCTCGTTGTCAGAATCTCTTCATAGGCATCAATCACTTCAAAAAGATTCCCCTGCAACTTTTTGGTCACATCATCGAGCGAAACATAGAGGATATTCTTTCCGAATGATACCTGATACTGGAAAAATATCTGCGCCAAAACTGTCGTCTTCCCGACGCCACGCAATCCAGGAATGATTATCCAGCGAGGCTCCCCATGCGATTCCAAAAACGATCGAACAAATTTTTCTATCCGATAATAGAAGTATCGTTTCAGATACGGCTTTCCATTTTGATCACGCGCCGAAAGTGCCAATGTCTTGGCTTGTTCCGAAAGCTGTCGGGAAATATAATTCTTTATATCTTCTCGTGCCATTGCTCTTCGGTAATTGAATGATACAAAAATGTGTGTTTCTATGGTAACTCATTACCATAGACATGTCAATAGGCATTATTTTACCTCAAACAAGGGAAAATACGACTCAATTTCTATACCAACGAGCCCGCGTTTTCATAAAGATCTACAACAGTAGAAATCTTATAGGCGCATTTGGCTCTTCTTGTCCTGTTGCCACTTTCGAAAAATATCAAGGTATTCATCGAGGTCATCAAGCTGAATGTCCCGCAGTGCTTCCTGTACAAACTCCCGATGAAGTCGATCGAAATATCGCTTCACCTTTTCGTACTTTTCTTTTCGGATGCGGTCTTCTGCGACAACATCATTCTCTACCAACATTTGCTGTGTATTCCCAATCGGCTTCAACTCAAACCGAAGGGTCTTCGAGAGCGCGTACTGATTCGTAAAATCCTGAAAAAGAGACTTCATAGGATTGCCATAAGAAATTAACATCATCAGCCCCATTCTCCCATTACTCTCCAAATAATACCACTGCAAACTCCCGATTATAAAAAAATCCACCCCTACAGGGCGGATTTTAGATGATTTATTGGTGTGAGCTTTAGAGTCCCAGTTCGGTCATGACTTTCGCATGAGCCCCGGGATTGGTCTTTTCAAGGTAGGAGACGAGCTTCTTCCGCTTAGAGACCATCTTGAGGAGTCCGCGGCGGGAATGGAAGTCCTGCTTGTTTTTCTTGAGGTGGAGGGTGAGTCGCTTGATCTGTTCGGTGAAGAGAGCGATCTGATATTCCGGAGAACCGGTGTCCTTCTCATGCCGTTTCACTTCCTTCGTCACTCGATCTTTCTGCTTGTTCGACAGCGCCATATCGATATAGAGCCATACCCTCGTGTCTTTCTACCGAAAGGCACCAAAGTACGCTACAAAAAAATAATTTACCTATTGAATCTATCATGCCTTTCTTTTTTTGACAAGACAGCAGAAAAATGTTTCAATGATGTGTCCCAATCCCGCGGACAATTCTTTCAAGGAGAATCCATTGCAACTCGTCGTTCAAGCGGCAAACAACCGGAAGAAAAAGGCGCGTATCGAAGTCCCATCCCCGCACAAAGTGCTCCATCTCGAGCCACGAACGCTTCAGGGTGTCACTTCGCTCGAATTCCTCCAGGCAGTTTTCCCGAATTTTGAGGATCGCATCAAAGTAACATTCGATCCCGATGCTGACTTGGCAAAACTTGACTTCGGAAACCGGCGTCTCGTCACATGGAACGGTGGTACCCCGACGCCAACCGTAACTATTCCGCGCAACAGCGGGAAGTTCACGCTCGGCATTCGAGGCCTCACGCTTCTCGTGAGTCTGCAATAACTACTGCGATCTCACACGCAACAAAAAAACGGCCCAGGCGTATCATCGCCAAGGTCGTTTTTCATTTTTATCAAAAACATTATAAAATTTTCAAATTCGAGCGCAGTTCGAGGTGCCATCGAGGAGCGGAGCAAGCTGTACGCAAGCGGTACAGCGGCGAGCACCAGAGATGGGAACGAAGAAGTGCGCCGAAAGTGGAAATTTTATTACAGGATCGTGAATGCGCCGACGCGGTCTCCAGCCTGCGGCTTCATTACACGCACGCCCTGCGTCACACGCGAGAGGAGCGGCACGGATTTGAACGGTACGCGGATGATCGTCCCCTTCGCCGAAGTGATGATGAGGTCATCCTCGATATTCGCCATACTCGTGATCATCGCACCGACGAGCTCTCCTGTTTTCGGCGTCACTTTCATCGTCTTGATACCGCTCCCGCCTCGTTTCTGCACCTTGTAAGACTTCAGATCGCTTCGCTTGCCGAGTCCGTTCTGCGAGAGGATGAGGAGTTCCATATTCTTCGCGTCATCCTTCCGCACGACTTCCGCGCCGACGACTTCATCGTCCTTACCGAGTTTGATACCGCGCACGCCCGAGGCGCTCCGCCCCATCGCCCGCACATCTGCCTCCTTGAACCGGATTGCCTGACCGTGACGGGTCGTCATGACCATATCGTCCGTACCGGTCGTCAGCTGTACCCATCCGAGCACATCGCCTTTGTCGAGGTTGATCGCGATAAGTCCGCTCCGCCTCACATTCGCGAAATCCTCGATCTTCGTTTTCTTCACCGTGCCGAATTTCGTCGCCATGAAGAGATATTTGAATCCATCGTCCTTGCCACGGGAGATCATCGCCGTGATCCGTTCCTCCGGAGAGATCTGGAGGAAGTTCACGATCGCCTGTCCCTTCGCCGTGCGGGACGATTCGGGAATCTCATACGCCTTGGTCTGGAAGATCTTTCCCGTATTCGTGAAGAACATGAGATCATCGTGCGTTTCGATACTCGCGACCTTGTCGATGCGATCTTCTTCCTTCGTCACCGCACCGATCACGCCCTTGCCGCCGCGTTTCTGCACGCGGTAGACATCCGGGTTCATCCGCTTCACATATCCATCATCGGTGAGCGTGATGATGGCGCTCTCATTCGGGATGAGGTCTTCTTGGCTGAATTCGCCGATACCGCCCGAGATGACGCGCGTCTTCCTCGCATCGCCGAATGTATCACGGAGTTCGACGAGCTCGCTCTTCACGAGGCCGAGAATCTTCTCCCGATGCAAGAGGAGATCCTCAAGATATGCGATGAGCTTGTACTTTTCGTCCAATTCGTCCTCGATCTTCTTTCGCTCGAGACCGGCCAAGGTCTGCAGGCGCATCTCGAGTATCGCCGTCGCCTGCCGATCGGAGAGCTTGAACTTCTTCATGAGGTTCACATGCGCCTCTTCCTTGGTCGGAGATTTCCTGATGGTATCGATGACCTGATCGATATGATCGAGAGCGATCTTCAACCCCTCGAGGATATGTGCCCGATCCTTCGCCTTGCGCAAATCG
Source organism: uncultured Bdellovibrionales bacterium (assembly GCA_964404075.1). GTDB lineage: Bacteria > Patescibacteriota > Minisyncoccia > Moranbacterales > UBA1568 > CAYTED01. Next base: position 30,267 of record CAYOIM010000003.1, read on the forward strand.
TATTCGGTCCGCCGTACGACCACCTTCTCGCGATGCGCGATGTAGTATTCGAGGATCGCTTTCAGATTCAGCACCTGCGGATCGATGCCATCGACCAGCGCGAGCATGTTCACATTGAAATTCTTCTGTAGATCCGTCAGTGAGTAGAGCTGGTTCAGAACTTTCTGCGGATAGGCTTCTTTCTTCAGATCAATGACAATTCGTACACCATCCTGATCGGACTCATCGCGGATGTCCTTGATACCCATGATGCGGCCTTCCTTCACATGATCCGCGAGATTCTCGATCAGGGTCGATTTGTTCGTCTGATAGGTGATCTCATTCACGACGATCTGGAACTGCCCCGCCTTCGGCTCGACGATCTCCACCTTGCCACGGGTCACGATACGACCGCGACCGGTCATATATGCCTCCCGTATCTCCTTCTTATTGTAGATGATGCCCCCCGTCGGGAAATCCGGTCCCTTGATGAAATTCATGAGATCCTCAATGCTCGCGTCCGGATAATCGATGAGATGGACGATTCCATCGACGAGCTCGTTCAGGTTGTGTGGCGGGATATTCGTCGCCATACCGACGGCGATACCGACCGTTCCATTGAGAAGCAGTTGCGGGAGTTTCGCCGGGAGCACCGTCGGCTCCTCATGCATGCCATCGAAATTCGGGATGAAATCCACCGTATCCTTGTCGATGTCGATCAGCATTTCTTCGGCGATCGCCGAGAGTTTCGCCTCGGTATACCGGTACGCCGCGGCGCCATCGCCATCGAGCGAGCCGAAGTTCCCCTGACCATGCACGAGTGGGTACCGCAAGGAAAAATCCTGCGCCATGCGGACCATGGTTTCATAGACGGCTGAGTCACCGTGCGGATGCCATTTGCCGAGCACTTCGCCGACGACGGTCGCGGATTTGCGGAACTTCGCCGTGGAACGGAGTCCGGTAGACCACATCGAATAGAGGATGCGGCGATGCACCGGCTTCAACCCGTCACGGACATCCGGAAGCGCACGCGACACGATGACGCTCATCGCATAGTCGAGGTAGGATTGCTTCACTTCCGTCGTGATGCTCCGGGATTCGATTCTCCCCTCATGAAAAACAGTTTTTTCAGCCATATGAATACGCGTTATCGGGATAGCCTCTCACAAGAAAATCATGGTGCGCCCGTATCATCCCCCACAGGCTTCCTCATCTGCTCTGACTGCAGGAATTCTTCTCCGGTAGGAACCTTTTTCATCGTCCCGATCCCCGAGATATCATCAAATGACGGTGCCTTCGGGAGATTCAGATCAGGAACCGATGCCGGCTGATCCGCAACGGAACGGAATCCCTCGTAAATGGAAAACATCCACAAGAGGAGGACGAATACCATCGATACGATGACGGAGAGCATGACATACCGCATGCGGATATGCTCCGGCTCCCGCCGAATCGCTTCAATTTTCTCAAGCAATCGCTCCATACGGAATGTTCTAGCCCCTCTCAAAGAATACCACTTCCATATTCTTTCCTTCGATATCTTTTTTCTTGATATTCAGTTTCGCGATCCGATCCGTATTGCAATTATCGAATTCCGCGCAAAAAGCCTTCTCCGTACCGAGGTTTCCGACCATACCGGGCATGAGATAATGCATCGGGATCACGATCTTCGGCTCGATCTTCCGTATGGCATCCTCCGCCTGCTTTGGCGAGAGCGTATCACCGCCGCCGATCGGAATGAACAGGATATCGACACCGTTCACCTTCTCCAGGAGATCCGCCGATACCTCATGCCCGATCGCACCGAGAAAACAACAATGAATCCCTTCCGATTCGAATGAAAATACGGTGTTTTGCCCGCGTATCGCACCACTCTCACCATCCCGAAACGATGCGAAACCGAGCGCGGTCACTCCATACGCGGCATATTCTCCCGGGGCATCGAGCAATGCCGGCTCGCTCTTCAAAAGTCCGGAAAGATTATCATCATCACGATTCGTATGGGAAAGCATGAGCATGCTTGCCTGCCCGAACGGAGCGCGGAGCCCCACTTCCTTCCCGCAAGGATCCGTCCACAAGACGACATCCTCGGTCGCCCGCCCCGCCGGCTTGGTCGTGATCTTGAAGCAATAATCTCCGTAATATTGTATCTGCATATTGCGAGAGATGAGAAGTGAGAGGTAAGAGGTAAGAAATGAGGGACGATAATTTTTAACAGCGGACGCACCGCTCCAAAAGCGGAACGACCGCGGTTAAAAATTCAAAAATTCAAAGAAAAAAGCCTTCTATTTAGAATCAACTCTAACGCAGTCGATTATACCAAGGGTGCGGAACAAAATCAACTTGCCAGAAACGAAAAACTGAGTTATGCTGTTTCGGTAGTGAGGAAAGAAGATTCCCCTGAGGTAATCCGTAAACAATAGAATAAGAGATGCTTGAATCTCTATATTTCCTTTATTTACGGCTTTCCAGAGCTGTTTTCTTTTTTTGAGAGACGGATGACGCGTTAATCCTTGAATGAAATGCCGCGTCCATTTCAACAGCACAACCGTATGACCAATGCGATCGCAACAACCGAAGAAAAGAAGCCACTCTCCGCCATGGGAGCACTCCTCGAAAAAGAGGAACTCTCCATACCGGAAGTCGGCGATGTCATCAAAGGAACCATTTCTTTCGTTTCATCCAATCATGCGCTGATAGACCTGGGACCCCTCGGCACCGGGATCGTCCTCGGCAAGGAAATGCGCGACGGCATGAAAAGCGGGGTCAAGCTCCGTATCGGCGATGAGGTCACCGCGACCCTCGTGTCCTTCGAAGGCGAAGAGGGCTACATCGACCTTTCCATCCGCGAAGCTTCCCATGATCGATCCTGGGAGGACATCGAGGTGAAACGCAAAAACATGGAAGTCGTCGCGACGAAGATCTTGGAAGCGAACAAGGGCGGGCTCATGGTGGAAATCAACGGCATCACCGGATTCCTCCCCGTCTCCCAACTTTCAAGCGAACACTATCCTCGCGTGGAAGATGGCGACAAGATGAAAATCTTCGAACTCCTGAAGAAGCTCATCGGAGTCGAGGTGCTCGTCCGTATCCTCGATGCCGATCGCATGACCGACAAGCTTATCGTCAGCGAAAAGGCGGCGCAGAGCGAGAAGGAACGCGCGGTCATCGGCAAGCTCCGTGTCGGCGATACGATTTCCGGAGAAGTGAGCGGCGTCGTTGATTTCGGCGCGTTCGTGAAGTTCTTTCCGACAACGACCGATGGCGAGAAGAAGCCGAACGAGAAGCTCGAAGGACTCGTCCATATTTCCGAACTTGCCTGGCAACTCATCGATGACCCCCGTGAAATCGTGAAAACCGGCGATCGAGTCGACGCGAAGATCATCGGCATCGAGGATACCCGCATTTCCCTCTCCATGAAAGCTCTGAAAAGCGACCCCTGGTCTATCGTCATGGAGAAATACAAAGTAGGCGACATCGTGAAGGGAAAAGTCGATAAGATCAATCATTTCGGCGCCTTCGTCTATCTCGACAAAGACATCCACGGTCTCGCCCATGTCAGTGAATTCCACGATGTCTACCCGAACCGCAAGATGGAAGAACTCTTCACCATCGGAGAAACCTATACCTGGAAAATCCTCTCCATCGAAGCGAGGTCTCATCGCATGGGACTCCTTCCGGTAAAAGATGCGCCGAAGGATGAGCTCGGGCAAACCGTCAAAGCAGAGAAAAAGAAGAAATCCGCTGAGGAAAAGAAAGTGGGTGAAGTGCCAAAAGAAAGTGTCGGAGAGGTCACGGCATAGTCACTGCCACCCCTGACAAAAGATACTCCCGAAGATTCGGGAGTATCTTTCTTTACTTCCAGCCGAAAATGAGGTACAACGAGTGGGTATCATTGTATGGAATGCTTCTTATGGACACACGGAACCTTTTTATCATTTCCGGACCATCCGGTGTCGGAGAAGATTCGGTCATCGATGGTCTCGAGAAACGCTTTCCCATCGAGCGGGTCGTGACGACGACGAGCCGTGCCATGCGCCCCGGGGACTCCGACGGTCACCCCTACCATTTCATCAGCCAGGTCGATTTCGAACGAGGCATCACGGAAGGGCAGTTCTTCGAATGGGCGAAACAATATAATGACAACCTCTATGGGGTGACCCATGCGGAAATACGCCGCGTCATCGAGAGCGGTCGCATCGGCATCTGGAAAATCGATTATCAAGGGGTTATCACGGCGAAAAATCTTTTTCCCGGCATTGTGGCCATCCTGCTTACCGCTCCAATTCCGATACTCGAATCCCGTATCCGAAAGCGCGATAGCGTCACGGAAGCATTCATAGGGGAACGCATGGCATACACCAGGGAATGGCTGAAACATACCGATATCTATGACTACGCGATCGAAAACAAAGAAGGGATGCTCGATCAAACCATCGAAAAAGTCGCGCTCCTCATCGAACAACACCGAAAATAGCCTCCTTCCCACCGAAGCGAGGAGGATGATTCGCTGTGTCCAGAACTTCGTCGCAGAACAACAGCTCTGGAAACACGGAGACTCTTTTGTCCTCGGTATTTCCGGAGGACCGGACAGTGTTTGTCTCCTCGACATCTTCACCTCTTTGCGGAAAAAATACGATTTTCGCATCACCCTCGCCCATGTGAACTATGGGCTCCGCGGAAAGGAATCAGATCGGGATGAAGCCTTCGTGAAACAGCTCGCCTGTCAATATGACCTACCCCTCTTCCTCCTGCATCCAAAAATTACACAAAAAAATAATCTCGAAGAGCGCCTTCGCGATATCCGATACCGATTCTTCGAAAACATCCGCGAAGAAACAGTCTCCCGACACATCGTCACCGCCCACCACGAAGACGACCAAGCAGAGACATTCCTCCTCCATCTCTTCCGCGGTTCCGGTCTGCGGGGACTCTCCGCTATGCGACCGAAGAACGGCGCCCTGATCCGCCCGCTCCTCAATACCTCGCGAGCAGACATTCTGAATTACCTTTCCGCACGACACCTTCCTTTCCGCACCGATACGACGAATTCCTCCGATCGATTCCTCAGGAATAGGATCCGGAACAGACTCCTCCCCCTTCTCGAGAAAGAATACGCGCCGAAACTGCGGAAACGATTGGCCATGAACGCCTCTCTCATCGCAGAAGACCTCTCTCTCCTCGAACGAAAGACACGGAAAAACTCGAAGAACATCCTTCACGACAGTCACTCTTTTTCCCTCAAATCATTTTCCGGGCTCTCTCTTCCCGAGCGGCGAATTTTTCTCGAGGCTCTTTTCAAAAAACAGAGGGGCGAAGTGCGCCGGACATGGATTACCGAAACAGAGAAAATGCTTTGCTTAGCCAAAAACAAAAATCAGATTCTCACCTTCCCTGGGTTGAAAATTCTTCGGAAAGGTGATACAGTGCTCCTGATACAGACTCATTAAATTCTTTTCAGGAGCTCTGATTTTATAAGTTTTGAGATCTCTCGCAGCGCAGACTCCTTTTCCCGAGTCGAGCAGGGAATGATCGAGAAGCTTATAAAATCAGAGCTCCTCCATAAATCAAATCTATGGAAAAGCTCCTCCGCCATCTCTCGACCATCATGCTCGTCTTCCTCATCGTCGTCGGCATCGTGATTCTCTATCAATCGCCCGAGAAAAAGCCTGCGGAAATCTCCCTGAGTGAACTCGTCACTCAGATCAACAATGGCGAGATCAAGCAAATCGGCGTGAAGCAAAACGAGCTCTCTATCGAAAAAAATGATGGCACCGCCGAAAAAGCGATGAAAGAAGGCGAGTCCTCACTCTCCGAAACCCTCCGAAATTATGGAGTAAACAGCGACAGGCTCGGAAGCGTCTCCATCAGCATCGAAAAAGAATCCGGGGCGAGCTATTGGATTGCGGCCATACTCCCTATCCTCATCCCATTTCTCCTCATCGCGGGCTTCATCTGGTTCATGATGCGTCAGGCGCAGAGAGGCAATGCTCAGGCGCTTTCTTTCGGAACTTCCCGCGCCCGCATGCTCGATCCCAAGGACAAACGAAAGCGCGTCACCTTCAAAGATATCGCGGGAGCCAAAGAATCCAAAGAAGAGCTCTCTGAAATCGTCGATTTCCTCAAGGAACCGAAGAAATTTCTCGATATGGGTGCCAAGATTCCCCGCGGAGTGCTCCTCCTCGGCCCCCCCGGTACGGGCAAAACCCTCATGGCGAAAGCCGTCGCCGGTGAAGCGGGGGTTCCTTTCTTCAACATCAGCGGATCAGAATTCGTGGAGATGTTCGTCGGCGTCGGGGCGAGTCGCGTTCGCGATCTCTTCAAGCAAGCGAAGAAAAACGCCCCCTCTATCGTCTTCATCGACGAAATCGATGCGGTCGGTCGTCATCGCGGCGCCGGTCTCGGCGGCGGTCACGACGAACGGGAACAGACACTCAATCAGATACTCGTTGAGATGGACGGCTTCGAGACGGATTCCAGCGTCATCGTCATCGCTTCGACCAACCGTCCCGATGTCCTCGACCCGGCACTGCTCCGTCCCGGTCGATTCGACCGTCGCGTGACCATGGACCTCCCCGACATCAATGAACGAGAGGCGATTCTCCGAATCCATTCCAAGGGCAAGCCCCTCGCAAAGAATATCAATCTGCGCCGCGTGGCAGAACGGACGCCCGGATTCTCCGGGGCCGACCTCGCGAATCTCACCAATGAGGCGGCCATCCTCGCGACCCGGCGAGATAAGAAGATCATCGATCTTTCCGAGCTGACGGAGTCCATCGAGAAGGTCATCCTCGGACCCGAACGGCGTAGCCGCATCGTGAACGATGCCGAAAAGAAAGTCATCGCCTATCACGAAGCCGGTCACGCGCTCATCGCCTCATCCCTTCCGAATGCCGATCCGGTACAAAAAGTTTCCATCATCTCCCGCGGTCACGCCGGAGGATATACCCTCGCCGTCCCGACCGAAGACAAGATGCTCCAGAGCACCGCCTATTTCTACGACGAACTCGCGACCCTCCTCGGCGGGTATGCGAGCGAGAAACTCGTCTTCAACGATACCACGACCGGACCATCCAATGATCTCGAACGGGCGACCAATATGGCGAGAGGCATGGTAACCCGCTATGGCATGAGCCGACTCGGCGCCCGTACTTTCGGTCACAAGCAGGAACTCGTCTTCATCGGCAAGGAAATGCATGAGGAACGGAATTACTCCGAGAAGACCGCAGAAAATATCGATACCGAAGTATCGAGACTCGTCGAAGAGGCATTCCAGAAGGCGACGAGCATTCTCACCGAAAAGAAAGCGATACTCGATCGCATCGCAAACGCCCTCCTCGAACGGGAGACCCTGGAAAAGGAATCATACGATGCGCTCATCCGAGGCGAGACACTCCCCCCATTCGCCCCCGTTGAAATTCCTGATGCTTCCGAAGAAACAGCTCCGCTCCCTGATGCC
>CAYOIM010000004.1:0-35119 GCA_964404075.1 uncultured Bdellovibrionales bacterium
ATTATGCGCATTCTTTTTCTTTCTTTAAAAACTGGAGAATTGCCATGACTAAGAGCCTGTTCAAGATCTTTCCCCTCATGTAAACTGAGTACCATAGGCTCTAACAAAACAAAAACAAAAGAATATGCAACGATTACAGTATCCAAGCGATATCACGAGAGAACAGTTCGAGAAGATACGCCCAACGCTCCAATCTGCACGGAAGAAAACGAAACCAAGAACCGTCGATCAATATGAAGTCTTCTGTGCTCTCCTGTATGTCCTCAAGTCTGGCTGTCAGTGGAGAATGCTCCCAAAAGAGTTCCCGAAATGGAGAACGGTGCACGAGTACTTCCTCCTCTGGAGCGAAAGGAAAGCAAAAAACACTCCGAGCGTACTCGAGGAAGTCCTAAAAAAAATTGGTCAGCGAAGAGCGTATGAAAAATGGCAGGAAATGCAAAACCAGTTTCTGTATTGTTGATGCACAGAGCGTGAAGAATACCGACTCGGCAAAGGAAAAAGGCTATGATGCAGGCAAGAAAGTCTCCGGTATCAAGAGACATATCGGAGTGGACACGAACGGATTGCCACATGCATTTGCCGTCACCACTGCCGATGTCACCGATCGGAACGGAGCAATCCTCGCAATCGGAAGTAACAAAAAGATGCTCCAGTCAGTGAAAAAGATGCTTGCAGACGGAAGCTATACCGGGGAACCATTTGCGAAAGGAGTGAAGGATTTGATTGGAGCGGAGGTGGAAGTGGTCAAGCGAAACGAACTGCATACCTTTGCGGTATTGCCGAAGCGGTGGGTCGTCGAAAGAAGCTTCGGATGGTTGGAGAAATCAAGAAGACTCTGGAAGAATTGCGAACGAACATTGAATTCGAGTCTGCAGATGATGGTTCTGTGCTTTGCCGTATTACTGCTAAAAAGATCTTGAACAGGCTCTAAGAGGCTGGTTGCTGTTGTTTGTGGTTCGAGATCCGATTTTTCTGCAATTAGTCAGGGAATCGCATTACTTCGTGTCGCTGAAAGGCGTGGCTTGATCGAGGTTGTCCATGTGGATCATGGGGTTGAGGCGTGTAGTGCGCATCGCAATCCTGTAGAACTTCGATTGTTAGTCCGTAAGTTTCAGGATGAAAAAGTCGATGTGGTCATCATGTGCGCCGGGAAGCTGGCGGCACTTTTCGGAGAATGCGATGCGCTTTCGCGGAACAACTTCGGGAATGACCATACCTGCTTCATCGCCGTGCCTCTCAAGGGCGATACGGAAGAGGCGAGTCAGGCGGCGCATCTCTCTGCCGTCCAGGTGCCGAATTCGCAATTCGTTTTTCAGGAAGCATTCTTTCGGAATCCTGAGGTAGCATTCGAATATGCCATCTCCGGTGATCTCCCGACAATACGGATCGAAAAACAACCGCCGGCAGAGAGCTTCAGTTTGGCTGGAGCCTATCATTACGGCAGGGAGCACAGAAAGCCTCCATTTCCCAGTCGGGCACTGTACGACGAGATCATTTTCGCGATGGAGGGACATGGTCTGATTCACTATGCGACTGGCAAAACGAGGGAGACATTCCTCAATCCCGAACACCCGGATTTGCTGTATATTCTGGCGACGGATCGGATCAGCATTTTCGATATCGTGCTCAATGCGCTTATCCCGAATAAGGGGGCGGTGCTGACGGCGATGACGATTTACTGGTTGAAGAGGGTTTTTTCGCATATTCCGAACCATCTGGTGGCGTATGGCAGCGGAATTCAGAAATGGCTACCGGATACGATCTGCTATAGAAGGGATGCCTATCCTTTCCTGATCTACCTCGCGCAACACCTGATCGTCGTTCGGAAGACGGATGTTCTCCCGGTCGAAGCAATCGTTCGCGGCAATCTGACCGGAACCGGTTACAAGGACTACAAGAAAACCGGCAAGGTTTGCGGAATTGAATTGCCCTCTGGTCTTGTCGATGGGAGCGAGCTACCAGTGTCGATTTTCACAGCCTCAACCAAGGCTCCATACGGACAGCATGATGAGAACATACCCTATGAACGGGTATTGGAGCTCATCGGTCCGGAGGCGGCAAATTACATCCAGCATACTTCGATTCATTTGTTCAGTACGGCGAGGACACTTTTGCGGTCGAAGGGCATTGTGTTGGCTGACACGAAATTCGAGTTTGGCACGAGGCAAGGGGACGGCGGGAATGAAATCTTGCTCATCGATGAAGCATTGACACCAGACTCGAGTCGGTTTTGGCCGGAGGAGGGATTAGCTACCGCAATCGACGAAGGGAAGACACCGCCGAGCTTCGATAAGCAACCGGTACGCGATGCCGGTGTGGTGGCGAATGTCAAATCCAATCCCACATGGATTCCGCCGGATGATCTCATCGTTCAAACGACCGATAACTATCGACACATGCTTTCGCTCGCAACGGGGATGTCTCTCGAGGCGTTTTGGGCTGGTCCGATGGGAATGAGGGAATAGCATCGGTGGGAGTGAATGATTTTTCCGGTGTAATTCGAAAGATTTTCCGAGGTTGCGCACTGCGCACCTCGGTTTTTTTCTGAAATAGGGTTGGTGATTTTTTGTATTGAGCGTGGTATACTTTTTGTATGATTTATACTTTGAATATCGAAAAGGCGATCAAGTTCGCCGGAAAGACGCATAATCATTACCAGGAGCAGAAACGGAAAGGGAAGCGCATCCCGTATATCGCGCACCCCTTGACGGCGGGGATCATCCTCTCATTGGCTGGTGCGTCGGAGGAAGTGATCATCGCGGGGATTCTCCATGATACCATCGAGGACAGCATCGATGAGAAGAAGGTGACGCCGGAGATGATCGAGGAGCGGTTCGGGAAGTCAGTGCGGCATCTCGTGCTCTCGGTGACCGAGATGGACAAGAGCCTGCCATGGGCAGAGAGGAAGGCGATCGCGCTTTCGCATATCGAGCATTTTTCGGAAGATTCCGTGCTCGTCAAATCAGCGGATGTCTTGAGCAATGGTCGCGAGCTTGTCGATGATTACAAGCGGGATGGCAATGAGGTGTTCGATCGTTTCGCCGTTTCGAAGGAGGATACTCTGGCAAATATATCGCGTATCATAGAGGCGCTTCTTCGGCGTTTTCCGGAGAGCCCTCTCGTGGAAGATCTCAGGATTCTCGCGAAAGCTCTTGATGAGATCTCTTGAGCGCAGAGACAACGCGATCCGACGGCTGTTCTTGACTTTCACGGTATTTTCAGTATAATGCACAGAAGTTCTGTAACAATTTTTTTGGTATCTCATTTTTCCTGTGGAGGGAATCATGCTGAGTGTCATACTTGGTTTTTTCTTTTTTATCATCTTACTCTTTCTCGCTTCATTCATCGGAGTATGCTCTCGGTGTCTGTATGAATGGATTGAATACGAGAGGGTGCCGTCTTTGAGTTTGGGGAATTCCTTTTCGTCACTTCTTTCTCAGCTCTTGGTGTGTGCGATGGGCATGGGTATCCTCTTCGCCTGTGTGAGGTATCTTGTCATCCCGTGGTTTGACCTGGCACCGTCATGGGCAATGCTTTCTCTCCTGGTGCAGTTTCTCATCGGTTGGGTACTCATGCGTGGATGGTCGCAGGAACAGATATTGGAGGAGCGCATGTTATCAGATGAGAATCATCTGAATGTGTTCGGAAAAGAAAGTGCCGATCGAAAGACGCAGAGTACGCCGGCTCAGAATTGGAGGAGGAGTGAGATGAGGCAGATTACGCTTCCGCGCCAAGTCCGGTGTTTTGAAAAGCGACCAGGAGGAGTGCTTGTGTGGACGATGTGGTCGTTACAAGCAGGTGTGACCATTGCTATCGGTCATCTCGAAACGGTTTTTTGGGATCATAATTTTCATGAAGTTGCCCCATTTCGTTATAATGGTCAGATATATTATGTTCTCATACATGAAGTAGGAATTCAGGGTCTGGTCGTGAAGCTCCGCACTCGGTCAAAATTTTCGGTTGTGAAGTAAATCAAAACTCGTATGAGCCCGCGAGTATAAAGTTAAGGGGCTTTTTTTCTTGTGAAAAACGAAAAACCCCCAATGCAGGGGCGTGTATGGGTTCCTGAATAAAGAGTGTCGGAAAAATAAATTTCCCTGTATTCCAAGTGGATCCCATGATTTTCAACGCACCATTCTGGAGGTTTTCATATCCATTATATCACACCCTGTCAAGCAGTCGGAAAAACAGCGGTTCAACCCCTGTTAAATGTGCACAGGGGTTGAACCGCTGTTTTTCCGTTGTTTTTTGACCGGAAGGGGCTGTTTCCTGTACAATGACGAGCATAATGCGCTTTCGCGTCGTATGGTGATGGATCACATTGAAGCAATTGCAGAAAAAGGACGACAAGCTTTCGAGGCGGTCAAGACGGAGGCGGATCTCTTGTCTGCCGAGACGCTTTTTTTGGGACGGAAGAGCGAGTTCAATGCCATTATGAAGGGATTGAAGGATCTCTCGCCCGAAGAGAAGAGGATCGCGGGTCCTCTTGCGAATGAAGCGAAGAAAATGCTCATGACGCTCGCGGCGGAGACTCGTTCCCGTATCGAGCGGGAATCGTTCGATGCAGAAGGGGAATGGATCGATGTGACCGCGCCTGGAGCGGCATCTCCGCGCGGGCATTTGCATCCGATTACGCGGATCGAGCATGAAATCGAGCATATTTTTTCTGGGATGGGGTTCGCTCTCGCCGATGGTCCGGAGGTAGAGACGGAATGGTACAATTTCGACGCGTTGAATGTCCCAGCCGATCATCCGGCGCGGGATATGCAGGACACTTTTTGGCTGAAGCCGGGAAATGCTCAATCATTAACAGAGAACCAGGAGAATTATCTCCTGCGAACACATACCTCGCCCGTGCAGGTGCGATATATGGAAACGCATACGCCTCCATTCGGTATCATCGTCCCGGGACGCGTCTTTCGGAATGAGGCGACCGATGCCTCGCATGAGCATACTTTCCATCAGTTCGAGTGCCTCATGGTGGGCGATGCCGTATCCGTCGCGAATTTCAAGTGGATAGCGGAGACATTTTTCTCACGATTTTTCGGGAGGGCGATTTCGATTCGATTGCGACCGAGCTTCTTTCCGTTCACCGAACCGTCTTTCGAATTCGATATTTCATGCGTGCTCTGCGACGGATCAGGTTGTCCGGTCTGCAAGCAGTCCGGTTGGCTCGAGATCGGCGGAGCGGGCATGGTGAATCAGAAAGTCTTCGAGGCGGCGGGGTATCCGCGCGGACGGTATCAGGGATTCGCCTGGGGGTTTGGCATCACCCGGCTCGCGATGATGAAGTATAAGGTATCTGACATCCGTCTCTTCATGAGTGGAGATTTGCGATTCATACGACAATTTTAATTTCACTCCGAACGACAAACTTCTCAAGAGCGGTCGTTCCGCTTTTTGAGCGGTGCGACCGCTTGATTATCAATTGACTCTATGCGCTATTCTTACAACAAATTGAAACAGCTCTCCGGAACGGAGAAATCTCCGAAAGAATTGTCGGAACTTCTCATTATGCGTGCGTTCGAGGTGGAGTCGATCGAACGACTCGGACACGGTTTGGAGAATGTCGTGGTCGGTCTCGTGCATTCGGTGGAGAAACATCCGAACGCCGACAAGCTGAATGTGGCGCAGGTGGAAACGGATGTGGGAGTGACACGGCAGATTGTCTGTGGCGCACCGAATCTCGCGACGGGGCAGAAAGTCGCTGTTGCACTCCCTGGTGCGAAACTTCCGGGAGATGTTGTCATCAAGGAATCGAAAATCCGTGATGTCGAGTCGCAGGGGATGATCTGTGGAGCAGATGAACTCGGTTTTGGCACGGTACATCGTAGTATTCTCGTACTTCCAGAAGATGCGCCGATCGGAACGCTTTTTTCCGAGTATGCGGAATTAGAAGATGTAATACTCGATATCAAAATCCTTCCGGATCGCGGGGTGGATGCGCTCTCGTATCGCGGGCTGGCGCGGGAAATCGCTGCGCTCGAGGGGCGACGGATTGCTTTCGAAATGAAGGAGCTGTCGAAGTATTTCGACAATCAAATCGAGATCAAATTGCCATCACCCAAATGTCTTCGCTATGCTGGCTTTCTTTTCGAGTCTGTCGAGCAGGGATCGACTCCGCTTCCACTTTGCTCATTTCTCCTTCGGAATGGTCTGCGATCGATCAGTACGCCGGTCGATATCACGAATCTGTTCTTGCTCGAGTACGGCCAGCCGATGCATGCCTTCGATGCCGATACGATCAGGGGGAAAGTTATCGTGCGCGATGCGGAGGAGGGCGAAACGCTTGAGCTTTTGAATGGCGACACGATCCTCCTCACCGTTCAAGACCTCGTGATCGCCGATGAGGAGAAAGTGCTCGCGCTCGCGGGCGTGATGGGTGGCATGAGTTCTTCGATCACCGAAAAGACGAAGCGGATATTTCTCGAGATCGCGATATTTGAGGCGGTGACGGTGAGGCGATCACGCGTACGGCACAATCTGCAGACTGACGCGGCACATCGCTACGAGCGGGGTCTCGATCCGAATATCTCAGGCGAGACATTTGCCGAGGTGGCAGAAATGTTTGAAAGATATTGCGGCGCAGAAGTTGCTGGTTTTAGCGATGTCTATCCGAATCCGGTTGTGGCGCAGACGATCGCGCTCCCCCTGAATCTTCCGGAAAAAGTCCTCGGCGTCCCGATTGGAAAGGATTTCATTCAATTCTGTCTCGAGGCGCACGGTTGCACAGTGACTGGGGAGGGTGATGCCTTGCAGGTGATTGTGCCGACGAGGCGGCGAGATCTGCGTGATGCCTGGAATCTCGTTGAGGAGATCGGGAGAACCAACGGGTACGAAAACATTCCTGCGGTTGCACCGGTGCAGAGCCTCTCTCCTGTGGAAGAAAATAGGGAAAAATCCTTTGAGCGATCCGTGAAACACTTCCTTGCGGCTGCCGGTTTCGACGAAATCATGTCGTACTCGTTTTATGGTCCAAGCGATGCGGAGAAATTTTCTCTGAGTCCGAGCGGACACCTCGCCTTGGCAAATCCCTTGAGTTCCGAGCTCTCGCTCATGCGGCCATCGGTGCTCGTGACTCTGCTCATGAAGGCGAGGGAGAATCTGCGCTACACTGATATGTTTTCACTGTTCGAATGGGGGAGTGCCTACAATTGCGCGACGGGTGACGGTATTCACGAAGAAAAAGAACTGGCGCTTGTCTTCTCGGCAGGGAAAAATGAGTCGCCGTTTTCGCTGTTCAAGGGAAAAGTTGAGACACTGCTTGATTTTGTGCATCACAAAAATGTGACATTCGAACTGCTTTCGGAGGGGGCTGGAGTGTGGCATCCAATCAGGTCTGCGCGCATCATGGCAAACGGAAAGCAGGTTGGTACCATCGGCGAGATCGCCCCGTATATTCTCTCCAAGTGGGGGATCAAGCGGCGCCTCGTCGCGGCACAGTTTTCCGTTCCACTTCTCTCAGAGCACTTTGGGGCTCCTGTGACTGCTACGGCTTTGCCGAAGTTTCCATTCGTCATACGCGACATCTCACTCTTCATCCCGAATAAAAAAATAACGGTCATGGCACTCGAGAAAGTGTTGCGCAATGCCGGAGCGCCGCTCCTTCAGGGAGTCGAGCTTTTCGATCGTTTTGAAAAGGAGGATGGCGTGAGTATTGCTTTTCACTTGTCCTTCGGATCAATGGAGCGGACACATACCCAAGAGGAAATACAGATGGTCTTCGACGCGATGGTCGCTGCGGCGCAGGTCTCTTTTGCAGCGGAATTGAATCAGTGAAAGTGATTTTACAAGATATTTCCCGGCTCTTGTCAAGGGATATTATTGGTGATACAATACGAATCAAGGTTTTCAGTGCCGAAATATATGGTAACAGAAAGCCTTTTTTCATTCAAAACAGACTGGATCATCGCCCCCACACCAATCGAGCTTTGCACGCGAATGCTGTCCTATTGGATTATGTAGTCATGAAGAATAGTATATTTTTCTTCATTGATGGCCATCGTATTTCATGGAAGCTCAATTGGTGTGGGGGAGGAAAGTCCGGACACTCAGCCGCTGTTTGACAGTGGCGAGGGTAGCGGGTAACGCCCGTCTCGGGTGACCGACGAGGTGCGAACAGTGACGCCGATGCCGAAAGGCAGAGGCCTCTTTCGAGAGGAATTCCGTCGAGAGACGGAAGTGAAACGGCTAAATCCTTACCTGAGTGCAAGGTCGCGTCCCGATACCATCGGTGTGGGGAAGAACCGCTAGAGCCTCTTGGTAACGGGAGTCCCAGATAAATGATGGTCGTCCGCACACCAATTGAGCTTTGTGCGAGCGCACAAGGAAGAAGCGCTCGAAAGTCATAAGAGCTTCACCGAAAAAGACAGCAGTATTTTTTTGTGACTCGCTGTGTTTTATAAGCTCAATTGGTGTGCGGATACAGAATCCGGCTTACAGGTCTGTTTTGAATGAAACAAGGTTTGAAGAGTGCTATAATTTATTGGGAGCGGTTGTTTCGCTTTTGGAGCGGTACAACCGCTGATTGAGGCTTTTCTTCTCTTTCTAATTTTTTTACAGCGGACGCACCGCTCCAAAAGCGGAGCGACCGTTGTAAAAAATCTCTCATCTTTTGGCGCTAGCCTCTATTTTCTAATCTCTTCTGCAAAATGAAACGATCGGAAATCATTTTCGGCGCTCTACAGGTGCCGGTTGACTATTGCATGATCGTGCTCGCCGCACTGACGGCTTTTTCTGTCCGC
The DNA here is from genome assembly GCA_964404075.1 of uncultured Bdellovibrionales bacterium. Taxonomy (GTDB): domain Bacteria; phylum Patescibacteriota; class Minisyncoccia; order Moranbacterales; family UBA1568; genus CAYTED01. The sequence continues at coordinate 8,745 of CAYOIM010000004.1, forward strand.
GATATCCCGCAGATCATCGCGGTCAAGGAGAAGCTCTACCATTTCCCTTTTCAGAGTTATCTCGAAATCGTTCTCCTCGTCGCGCCGTTCTTCATCCTCGTCTATGCGATCGAGGGGCTCTATCGCATGCGAGTTACGCGGAAATTCTGGCAGGAGGCGTTCGCCGTTTTCAAGGCAACCTCGCTCGTCCTCATCATGATGATCGTCGCGATCTTCCTGAAACGGGAATGGTTCTCGTCGCGGTTTATCATTCTTTCGGGGTGGATGCTCGCGGTCGTCTATGTCGTTTTTGCACGGTATCTGCTCCGCGGTGTCCAGCAATGGTTTCTCCTCAATCGGGGAACCGGCGTGCATCGCGTGCTCCTCATCGGGACGAATGGCAAGATCAAATCGATGCTCCGGATATTCAAGAGACGGCCATCGCTCGGGTACAAGGTCGTGGGCAATATCGAGGATGCGAGCATCACCCATATCAAGGAGATCCGCGAGACGAAGGGCATCGATGAAATCATCCTCTGCGATCCGAGCATCACCGATTCCGAACAGGAGAAGTTGCTCGATTATTGCGAGATCAACAATATCGCCTATAAATACCTCCCGACGACGCTCCAGACATCGAGATTTTCTCTCACGGTGTTTAACGGCGAGCCGATGATCGAGTTCGAGCATACCCCGCTTGACGGTTGGGGCAAGGTCGTGAAGCGGTCGTTCGATATCGTCGGAAGCATCATCGGCGTCGTTCTCTTTTCGCCGATCATGCTTCTCATCGCTCTCGTCATCAAACTGGAGGATCCGAGCGGTCCCGTCGTGTACAAGAACGAGCGGCTCGGTGAAAATGGTGAGAAGTTCTTCGTCTTCAAATTCCGCTATATGCGATGGAAGTATTGCATCAACAAGGATAATCCTGATTTCGAGGAGGCGGTGGCGTATGAGAAGGAACTGATCGAGGAGCGGAGCGTCCGCAAGGGTCCCTTGTACAAGATACGGAATGATCCGCGGAAGACGAAGTTCGGCGCGTTCATCGAGCGGTATTCGCTCGACGAGCTCCCGCAGTTTTTCAATGTATTGTTCGGAACGATGAGTCTCGTCGGTCCCCGGCCGCATCAGGCGCGGGAAGTGGACAAGTACAAGGAATACCATCGCCGATTGCTCACTATAAAGCCGGGCATCACCGGGCTCGCGCAGATTTCCGGCCGTTCGGATCTCCCGTTTGAGGATGAATACCGGCTGGATGTGTTCTATATCGAGAATTGGTCGCCCTGGTTCGATCTCTCCATCTGCCTGAAGACCATCGGCGCCGTCCTCCGGAGACGGAGGAATGGCTAATGGCGGTCTGTCGTTTTCTTTGGGTGACAACAGGTGTTATACTGAGGGTGGATTTTTGGAGTATTTTTGTAAAAAAGTATCCCTCCATCTCCTCGCTTTTCATGATCTCGCTTCCCATCTCTATCCTCTATTCTATGTCCCTCATTGCCCGTTGGCTCATATCGGCACTCTCGTTTCTCGTCATCGCGAATGTCGTGCCGGGGATTCATGTCCAAAGCTTCGTGACAGCGCTTATCCTTGCGGTCGTGTGGGGCGTCATCACGATGATACTCAAACCGATTCTCCTTGTTCTCACGCTTCCGGTCAATATCCTGTCGTTCGGATTGTTTACCCTCATCATCAATGGGTTTCTTTTTTGGGTTCTCGCCGGACTCGTGCCAGGGTTCACAGTCGTGAATTTCTGGACGGCCGTACTCGGCGCCCTCGCTCTCTCCATCCTTCATATGATCGTACACTTCGCCTTTCGAGAGAGGGAGTAGGAACTAGATAACAGATAATGGATATTAGATAGCAGATAGTAGTAGATAAAAAAGATGATAAAAAACAGATATAAGTATTTATCGGCTTTCAATATCTATTATCAAGTATCTAGTACCATTTCGGCATCCAATATCTAGTATCTCATATCTGCGCTTCGCTATGAAAATCGCTCTCGTTCATGATTATCTGGTGCAGTATGGGGGAGCGGAACGGGTGCTCGGGGCGTTTACGGAGATTTTCCCCGAGGCATCGATCTTCACGCTCCTGTATGATGAGGATGCCATGCATGGCGTTTTTTCGGGGAAACGCATCCGTACCTCGTTCCTACAGAAGATTCCCGGCGCATTGAGGAATCATCGGGCTTTCCCCATGCTCATGCCGCTCGCGATCGAGCAGTTCGATTTCTCGGCATATGATGTCGTGCTTTCGGATTCGTCGAGCTATGCGAAGGGCATCCTCACGAGACCGGAAACGATCCACATTTGCTACCTGCATACCCCGACCCGGTATGCCTGGGATGATTGTCAGAAATATACGCAGGATTTCGGGATTCCGTCGTTCGTGAAGAAGCTCGTGCCATTCTTCATGAATCCGCTCCGCTTGTGGGACCGTGCCGCCGCGGATCGACCGGATTTCATCATCGCGAATTCCGAGTTCGTACGGAGGCGCATTGAGAAGTATTATCAGCGGTCTGCGACGGTCATCCATCCGCCGGTCGAGGTCGGTCGTTTCTCCATCGCGAAGGAAGAAGATCGGAAGGATTATTTTCTCATGGTCGGTCGGCTCATCGCGTACAAGCGGCATGATATCGCCATCGAGGCATGCAATCGCCTGCGTATCCCGCTCAAGATCATCGGTCGCGGTCCGGAGATGGATCGGCTGAAGAAGCTGGCGGGACCGACCGTGGAATTTCTCAGTCGGGTGTCGGATGAGGATCTGCCGAAGTATTATGCCGAGTGTCGAGGGTTCATCTTTCCGCAGGAGGAAGATTTCGGTATCGTTGCGATCGAAGCGATGGCTTCGGGGCGTCCCCTCATCGCGTATCGCGGGGGTGACATCCCGGAGCATCTGGAGGAGGGAAAGATGGGGTTATTTTTCGATGAGCAGACGGCGGATGCCATCGTGAGGGCGCTTTTGCGATTTCGTGACAAAGATTTCGATTCGGAGTATATTCGCGAGAGGGCTCTCCGCTTCGATGCCGCCGTTTTCAAGGAAAAAATACGGAAGTATATAGCTGATGTCCTCGCAGTATCGTAGCGATTGTTCCGCTTTTTGATCCGCCGGCTGGCGGAAACCGCTTGATTGAAATGTTTTTGCACCTTTTGTTTTTTTAGAGCGGACACACCGCCCCGATAGCGGAGTGACTGTTGTAAAAAATACACAACCTAAGCTCTCCCTCTCGCCCCTCACTTCTCATCTCGTTCTTAACTATGGAACTCTACGAATACTGGATCATCCTGAAAAAGAAGCGGCGCGTGTTTCTCTCTACGCTTTGCGTATTCGTCATATCCGCAGGTGCTTGGCAGGTCGCTCAGAGAGATCGGTATGGAGCGACGCTCCTCCTCAATATCTCCCGTTCCGGATCCCAGCAGACGAGCGACTATACCTATGACGGATTCTATCGTCTCCAGGCGGATGAACGATTCGCGGATACCGTGGTGCGGTGGATCGGTTCCCCCCGGGGCGCGGAGGATGTCCTCCGTGATGCCGGTATGGAGACAGGGACATATACGACGAAGGGTCTCACGCGGTTTTTCGATGTTGGGAGGTTGTCATCTCAGGTGATACGGGTGGAGTATATGACGACGAGTGAGTCATCGGCTGAAAAGATAGCCCAAGGGATGATGAGGGTGCTCAATCGATATGCCGAGGAGCTGAATCGCGAAGGAAAAGATCCGTCATGGTTCATCGTCGAAGGGGATATGCCGGTTATCCGTGATGCACGAATACCATGGTGGCAGGCACTCGCGGTAGCATTCGCTCTCGGGGCATTTTTCGGATTTTGGTTTGCGATGTTTGCGGAGTATTGGGAGAAGCAGAAGGAGAAGATACTAGATACTAGATACTAGATACTAGATATTGGATATCAGATATGAAAGGAGAAAGACATTTCATTTTAACGGTCGTTCCCCTTTTGGAGGGGTGCGACCGCTGAAATGAAATGAACGAAAGCTGAGAAAAAAGAGAGGGAAGCTAATTCTTGTATGAGAATGGGGAGGGGATTCTGAAATGGTATATGCGGATTGCGATCGACCTGCGGTGTCTGGCGGACGGGCGGCGGACGGGCGTGGAAGAATATGTGACGGGGCTCCTCCGCGCGCTCTTCGAGGAGGATACGGAGAATGAATTCGTCTTGTTTTACAATGCCTGGAACGGCGAACTTTCGGAGGATTTCGCGTGGATGCAATCCTATCCGAATGTGAGCGTGCAACGGTTCCGTATCCCGAACAAGATCCTCAATGCCCTGCTTTGGTATATGCGGTGGCCGAAGCTTGATCTCTTGTGTGGCGGGGTGGACATTTTCTTCATGCCGAATCTCAATTTCGCCGCGGTTTCGGACGGAGCGAAACTCGTCGTCACCGCGCACGACCTTTCGTTTGAGGCATACCCGGAGACATTTTCATGGAAGAGGCGCATGTGGCATCTCCTCCTCAATTTTCGCGGACTGTGTCGAAAGGCATCGCTCATCATCGTGGTATCCCATTCGACCAAGCAGGACCTGGAATCGTATTATCACATTCCGGAGCGAAGTATCGTGGTCATCCAGAGCGGCCTCGGACGAGAATTTGTCCGTATCGGGAGAAATGATCCGGAGTTGCTCCGGGTGAAGGAGAAGTATCATCTCCCATACCGGTATATCCTGTTTCTCGGTACCTTCGAGCCGCGGAAGAATATCCGCGCCGTGGTGCAGGCGTATGAGATCTATCGGCAGTCGATCGGTGAGCGGGAATGTATCCCGCTCGTCCTGGCGGGAAGCCCTGGTTGGAAATCGGAGGAGATATTCCGTGAGATCGAGGCGTCGCCATTCCGTTCCGACATCCGTCTGCTCGGATTCGTCGCGGATGAGGATACGCATGCGCTGTATAATCTCGCGACGCTGTTCGTCTACCCCTCTTTCTATGAGGGATTCGGGTTTCCTCCATTGGAGGCGATGGCATGCGGCGTTCCGACGATCGTCTCGCGCAATTCTTCGTTTCCTGAAATCGTGGGCGATGCCGCGATCATGATCGATCCGTATCAGCCGGATGAGCTGTATCGGGCGATGTCGGCCATTCTTTCTGATCATTCCTTCGCCGAGCGGCTCTCGCGGGCGGGGGAACATCAGGCGAAGAAATATACCTGGGAACGCACCGCTCGCGAGCTCTCGAAAATGTTCCGGTTTGTGGCGGGAAAAAAGTAGAAATACCCTATCATTGACATTCCTCTGTAAATGAAACCCCAAAAGGTAATCCACTGGTTTGACCAGTGGGCTCGAAAGGTTTGACCTTCACCGAAAACAACAAAAAAGGACACAGCCCGTATATTGTGAAGGTGGCTTGATGAGCGTACCTTCACAATATACAAACTATGTCCAATCTCTACCAAAGTCTCTCACATTCCAAATATGACTGCAAATACCATATCATCTTCGTCCCCAAGTACCGGAAAAAGACCATCTATGGGAACATCCGCATCCATCTTGGCGCTATCTTTCATGAACTGGCGAGACAGAAAGAAAGCAAAATTCTGGAAGGACACCTGATGTATGATCATGTGCATATGCTGATCGAAATCCCACCGAAGTACGCAATCGCCCAGGTTGTCGGATTCCTGAAAGGGAAAAGTGCCATCGCCATCGCAAGACTGAAAGGCAAGGAGCGTAACTTCAGCGGAGAGAACTTCTGGGCGAGAGGATATGCCGTCTCGACCGTGGGCTTTGAAGAAACAGTGATACGAAAGTATATTCGAGAACAGGAAGATGCCGAACAGACAGAAGGCCGATTCTAATCAACCAACATCTCTAATTCAGTAAGCATGGTGAATGGGACATCCCGCTTGGCGGGACCACGCTCATTAAGCCACCAGCTTGCTGGTGGTGTCTAACTCGCTTGTTAATTCACTGGGGTTCTGATTTATTCTATGTTTACCGAGAAAGAAATAGGAGAAATATTGAATCAATATGATCCCGTGGGATTACTATCAATCGGGGCTCCTCTTGATGAATATGCCGATGAGGCTCGATCAATTTATAATCAATTGGGTGGTACTTTGGATAGAGAAAGAATCACAGAGGTTATCCGGAGTGTCTTTAAGGAGGCGTTTTCTTTGAAGGATGTGGAGCTTGATGATTCGATTTATGAGAAAATAGCTGGTGAAATATTTGAGTTACGAAAATAAGATTGGGGGTGAAAAATCTATCAGATACCTTTTTCATGGTGGAAATCATGGGTGCCAAAATTAATTTCGCAACGCTTCAGTATCTATGAGTATGAAATTGATAAATAGTAAGGAACAAAATAACATATGCAATTATTTTCATTTCGAAAAGTATACAGCATTGCTGTATTGTCTCTCGTTTTGATATTGGCAGGAGTGTTTATTGTGCCCGGGCTTTATAATGAGCATATATTTTCACTTCGTGGCCGATACCAACTGCTTTTACTGGTCATCCTCCTTTCTTTGATTTCTGGGGTCGTCATCACCTTCATTATCAAGTGGATACATGAAGTAAGGACAGGGATACTGACACCATCGGTTGAATGAACATGCAACTGCGCTCGAGACGGCTGCCGCTTCCGTGACTGACCCAGATATCAAGAAGATATTGACCGATCAGGTGGCCGCACTCCGTGGTGAGGTGACGACCCTCCAGTCATTCGCGACTGCCGAGGATAATCAGACGAGCATCTTCGGATCACTTCTCAGGTTTTTCCGCTAAATCCTACGGAACGGAAAAGAAAACCCTCTCATATTGGAGAGGTTTTCTTTTTAGAAAAAAAGAGTCGTGGTATAATAGAACCATGGATCAAAAATCGAAGATATTTTTCGTTGTTTTTTTCTTGCTGATCGCCGGATCGATCGGTGCGGCATATTATCGGTATTTCGTCGTCCGTGATTATATGATCACCGCGCAGGCGGAGTGCGATCCGTATACGGAGGCGTGTTTCGTCGCGGTCTGCGATCCGTCCGCAGCAGAATGTACGGGCGATCCGGAAGAGGATACCTCGTATTATAAGGAAATCAGCCGGAATGCGCGCCATATCCCGCTCTGTGATCCGACGGATGAGGGGTGCACGGCATTGATCTGCCCCGAGGGAGAGGAGGATTGTACGGTAACGCTTTGCGATGTCGACACCGTATCGGATGGCGCGGTCTGCAACGATCCGGTAGCCTATGCCGCGCTTCATCTCGAGAGCGATGCCGGGAGCGCGTCGGAAGGAGATATCGATGCTGGATCGGAAGATGCGATGCCGGATACGGATGAAGGGGTTGCAGTTGACGGGGCGGAGTAGTTCGTGTGACGATTTTTTTATGCAAACATGGGTTCTTGTGGCGTTTATCGCTCCTCTTCTCTGGGCTCTTGTCGTTTTGCTTGATATATATTTCACGCAGAAAGCATATACGGAAGCGGTAGAAGGGACGGTCATCTCCGGTCTCTATCAGGGGATCGTGTTTTTCGCGATCCCATTTGTCGGGTATGCCTGGCCGAGTTCCGGCTGGCTTTTCTTTTTCAGCGGATTGTGTTTCATCTTTTCATGCCATTGGTATCTTCGCTCCCTCGTCATCGGAGGAGATGGCCCGATCGCCCAGATCATTTTCAATCTTAGCATCGTACTGGTTCCTCTGTTTGCTTGGATTTTTTCGCATGAGCATTTGCAGGGGGCGCAGTATCTCGGTATCGTACTTGCCTTTCTCGGTGGATTCGCTCTCGCTTGGGACAAGCATCTTCTCCATCAGAATTTGCGAAAGATAGGACTCAATATGCTTCCGGCAGTCGTCGCTCTCGCACTCTCGATGACCTTGCAGAAGGAGGGTTTCAATGAGGCGCCGCAGTTTCTTCCGGGATTTTTCACTTTCTCTTTCGGTGTTGTTTCAGGCGGGATCATCGCTCTCCTGATGAATCCGAGACGATGGGAGGTCGGGAAGCGTATCGCCGATCTGTGCCGGCGATACTGGCACTCATTCCTGCTTGGGGAGACCCTTTCGGTGATCGCTATTTTTTCTTCATCATTCGCCATTAGTCTCGCGCCTTCGGTCTCTTTCGTTATCGTGATCGAGAGTCTCGTCCCGGTATTCGTCATGGTTTTCAGTATTTTACTCTCGCGATCGTTCTTTGCTCTGAAGAGGGCGGAGTATCGTGCGATGTATGAAGAGCAAGTGAATGGTATATTGGGGAAGATTGGTGCGACAGCGATCATTGCTGGCGGAATTTATCTCATTGCCCGCTGACGGACGGGGTATTGTGAGATTGACAAATATGTATAAAAGATGTATAATGTAAGGATATTAAAAGATTGATTTTTTTGGAGGATACCTTCTGATAAGGCTTTTATATCATAAAATATGCGGATACTCGGTATTTCTGGAGATTTTTCGATGGGTGATTTGTGCTTCCGATTACAAAAGGAGGGGCACGATGTTCGTATTTTTGTTGCCGACAAAAGTATCAGGGCATATATAGGTATGCTCCGGCATAGCACGGATTGGAAGAAGGACTTGAGGTGGGTCGGTAAGGATGGTCTGATCCTTTTCGATACGACGGGTTTCGGACCTGTTCAGGATAAGCTTCGCCGCGAAGGATATTCGGTTTTCGGTGGTTGTCATTTCGGCGACCGGATAGAGGACGATCGGGCGTATGGGCAGAAGATACTGGCCGTTTCCGGCGTGAAGACGATTCCTTCGCGGGATTTCCATGATATTAATCTGGCGATTGACTTCGTCCGGAAAAACGGCGGCCGATGGGTGGTCAAACAGAACGGGCATGTTTCGAAGACATTCAATTATGTCGGGGAGCTGGAGAATGGGGAGGATGTAATCCGCGTACTCGAGGGATATCGGAAGAACAATGGTCGGGACGCCAACCATATCGAGCTTCAGCAGAGGGTGGATGGCATCGAGGTCGGCGTGGGGCGATATTTCAATGGAACAGAATGGGTGGGTCCAATCGAGATGAATATCGAGCACAAGGCCTTCTTCAATGGCGGTATCGGTCCGAAGACATTCGAGATGGGGACGCTCATGTGGTTCGACGATGATGAGAAGAATACATTGTTCCAGGAAACACTCGCGAAGTTGCGGCCGTACCTCGCCCGTATCGGTTATCGTGGCGACATCGACATTAATTGTATCGTGAACGAGCATGGCGCGCATCCGCTCGAGTTGACAGCCCGTTTCGGATTCCCTGCGCTTCAGCTCCAAATGGCGCTTACGCCTGAAATCTCATGGGGAGCGTTCTTGAAGGCTATTGCCGATGGAAAGCGGTATGATTTTCGATACCTTCAGGGGTATGGGGTGGTCGTCCTCGTCGCGACATCGCCCTTTCCTTATAAACATATCAATAAGAAGGATTCGTCCGTGATGATACCCATTTTTTTTCGCAAGGAATTGAGTGAGGAAGAAAAGAGGCGGATTCACTACGAGGGCGTTTCGCGCAGGAAGAATGGGGAATATTATATCTCGAGAGATTCGGGATTCGTATTGCATGTGAGTGGCACAGGGAAGACGGTACAGCAAGCGAGAGACAATGCCTATTCGTTGATTCGGAATATCGTCATACCAAAAATGTTCTATCGGACGGATATTGGATTGAAGTTTATGGAAGAAGATCGCGCGCTTCTCGAAAAGTGGGGTTACCTGTGACGAATTTTCTTATTCTCAATGTATTTGATTTGGTGTAGAATGATGGGGGCATGTGAGTATTTTTTAGTAGCCTTTTATGAATAAAATAGAAAAAAGCGAGGAGTTCTTATCTCAAATTCCAGAATGGGAAAAAAGCTATAAAGAGTCGGATGAAATGGCTATTAATTTTGATAAAAAAGAGTGGGTAAATGCGGGGGCGCAATTTTCTGAACATTCATTGAGAATTCTTGGCGAGCCGGTAATGGAGGATTGGGAAACTCCTTATATGGAGGAGCTTGCGGAGGTTGCTTGTTCAAATGGGGGAACGGTGTTGGAGTTGGGATTTGGGATGGCAATTTCGGCAAAATTTATTCAGCAACATAATATTCAAAAACACATCATTATAGAGGCAAATAAAGATGTTGCTGAGCAGGCGAGGTTGTTCGCTCAAAATGCTCTTCATGAGGTTGAGGTTTTGGAGGGATTCTGGGAGGATGTCATTGAAAAAATTCCAGATGGGAGTATCGATGGAATTTTGTTTGATACTTATCCTGTAACTGAGTTAGAGCTCTATCAGAATCATTTCAGTTTTTTTCCTTTTGCATATAGAAAATTAAAAGAAGGTGGTATCTTTACCTATTATTCCGATGAAGTTGATACTTTTGGAGCTGTTCATCTGAGGAGATTGAAGGAGGCTGGTTTTAGGTCTGAAAATATTAAAAGTATCGTTACGAAGGTCAATCCTCCAAAAGATTGTGAGTATTGGAAGGCGAGTACTGTTCTAACCCCAATAGTCAAAAAATAAATTTTTTTATGGATTTTTCAGCTCTTTTGTGTTTTGAATCCTGGGATCCTAGTTTTTTGGTTTTTACAGATCAAGCACCGAAACTTCTTTACTATTCTCACATTCCTACTTCTGTAGTGGCATTATTTTTGAGCATCTTTGTTTTTTGGAAGGGCAGATCATTAGCCGCTGAATCACTCATGAGCGTTTCTTTTTTATTTGCAATTTGGAATTTTATTGATTTGGTAATCTGGACAGGCGCTGATAGTCGGGTAATTATGTTCCTTTGGTCGGGTTTGTATTTGTTACAGGCACTGATTCTCGCGTGTACCTGGTATTTCTCTCGTGTTTTTCTTGAGGGTAGGGATGTTTCTTTCCGTCAGAAGATATTGATGGGCGTTTTGTTGTTGCCATTGATTCTCTCTTTGCCGACATCATGGAATTTACTTGGGTTTGACCTCGTGAATTGCGAAGCGCATCAGGGTATCCTGGTAAGATATTTTTATTTTTTCCAGGGGGTTTCCCTCATCTGGATATTGGGCTATCTCATACGAAAGTATCGGATAGTCACGGATGACACGGAGAGGCGGAAGGTGGGGATTTTCGGAGTGGGAATATTCCTCTTTCTCGCGTCTTTTTCCTGGGGGAATCTCTTCGGGAGCCTTACGCTTCAGTGGGGACTTGAGCAGTATGGTCTGTTCGGCATGCCGATATTCATCGGGTTTCTCGCCTATCTCATCGTGAAGTATCAGGCATTCGATATGAAGCTGGCCGGGGCGCAGGCTTTGGTCATGGGACTCATCCTCCTTATCGGGTCGCAACTCTTCTTCATCAAAACGAGGACCAATATGGTTTTGACGGGGGTCACGCTCGCTTTGGCTATCGGATTCGGATGGACGCTCATCCGTTCGGTGAAGAAGGAGATCGAACGCAAGGATCAATTGCAGGAAATGTCGGATCGATTGGCTCGGGCGAACGATGAATTGCGGAAGCTCGACAATGCGAAATCCGAATTCATCTCCATCGCGTCGCATCAGCTCCGGACGCCGCTCACCGCGATCAAGGGATTCCTCTCCCTCATCCTCGAGGGTTCGTATGGAAAGATATCGCCAGAGATCCAGGATGTGCTGAACAAGGTGTATGCCTCGAATGACCGCATCGTGCAACTCGTGGAGAATCTCCTCAATATCTCCCGCATCGAATCGGGACGCATCCAGTATCAGTTCGAGAAATCCTCGATCGAGACGATCTTGAAAGACCTCTCCGATATGTTCTTCGTCATGACGAAGGCGAGGGATCTTTCCCTCTCGTTCACTCTCCCCAAGGAGAAGCTACCGCTCATCTATATGGATGCTCCGAAGATCCGTGAAGTGATCTCGAATCTCATCGACAATGCCCTCAAGTATACCGAGAAGGGGAGCATAGAGGTGATTCTCGAGCAACGGGGACCCATGGTGCGTATTACGGTCGCCGATACCGGCATGGGAGTCGAGGAATCGATGAAAGAACATCTTTTCAGCAAGTTTATCCGCGGGAGCAAGGAGGCGTCCCGCATGAATGTCGCCGGGACGGGACTCGGACTCTATGTGGGGAAGAGCTTCGTCGAGGCGCATCATGGGAAGATCTGGATCGAGTCCGAGGGCCTCGGCAAAGGATCGAAATTCATCATCGAGCTTCCGATCGTGTGAGCTCTGTCGTTGCCCGCAGAAAGCGTATGACCGCATTTGTTCAAGCCGCTTTTTTCTGCTAGAATGAGCGGTGCAGTATATGTGCGCTAAATATCAATGGAGTTTCTATGCCGAAAATACTCTTTGTAGAGGATGACCCGTTCATCGCCGAGATTTACAAGAAGAAATTCGAGGCGGCCGGATTTTCCGTGACGAATGTCGTGACCGGAAAACAGGTTTTGCAGGAGCTTTCCTTGCGTCGGTATGATGTGACCCTCCTTGATCTGGTTCTCCCGGAGATGGGGGGGTTCGATGTCTTGCATGAGGTGCGTACGGTCCCGGGATATCCCAATGATGCGCGCATCATCATCTTCTCGAATCTGAGCAGTCCCGAGGATCGCGACCGGGCGGTGAAACTCGGCGCGGACGGATTCATCTCGAAGACGGAGTATACCCCATCTCGCGTGGTCGAAGAAGTGAACCGGTATCTGCGCCAATTCGCGGAACAAGGAAAGAATACCGTCCGGAGAGAGGCGGGCGACATCGTATCGGGAGCCGATGATAAAGCCGATCGTGTGTCGCTCACGGCTCATGCAAAAGGGAAGCGCATTCTCATCATCGAGGATGAGCCGGTTTTCGTGGAATTGTTTTCCAAGCGGCTCAGCGATGAAGGGTATACGGTCATGACCAAGGAGAATGGTCAGGAGGGATTTGAAGAGGCCTTGAAAAATCCGTATGATCTCATCATCACGGACGCGGTTTTGCCCGGATTGATGGGGGGTGAGATCATTCAGAGGCTCCGCGCAGAAGTGCCGTACCAGAAGACCCCGATCATGCTTCTCTCGGCGTCGCTTGATCCCGAATCGTTCGAGGCGGCATCGGTCGGTGCGACGAAGGCATTCTTGAAGACTGAGATAACGCCGAGCGAAATGGTCTATGAAGTGAATGATTTGCTGAAGGATATGTCTGAAAATAATTCTTTATGAGGGAAGCCGTTATGGGAATACTGGAACGGATTTTGATTTCGGAGGCACCGGGGAAAGTGGGGGAAGAAGTGAGGATAAATGGCTGGGTGTCGGTTCGTCGGGATCACGGGAAGATCGTCTTCATCGATCTGCGTGATCGCTCCGGGTCGGTACAGTTGGTCGTCGTTCCGGTGGGGAATGATGTTTTGATGGAGGCCGTGAAGGATATTCGGAGCGAGTATGCTCTCGAAGTAGTCGGTCTCGTGAAGGCTCGTCCGGGAAAGAAGGAAATTCTTCTGCCGGGCGATATCGAGATCGAAGTGAGAGAACTCTCCGTTCTGGCGAGACCGAGCGAAGATCTCCCGATCGATGTTTCAAATAAGGAGCTCAATCTCAATCTTGATACGCTTCTCAATAACCGGACGATCACCCTGCGGAATGACAGGGTGTGTTCGATTTTTTCGCTCTATTCCGTGCTCCTCGAGGCGTATGCGGGGGCGTGTCGTAAGCGGGGATTCCTCGAGATCAAGACGCCGAAAATACTCCTCTCAGCGACCGAGGGCGGGGCGAATTTTTTCAAGATCAAGTATTTCGATCGGGAGGCGTTTCTCGCACAGTCGCCGCAATTCTACAAGCAGGCGGGAGTTTCCGCATTCGAGCGAGTATTCGAGATCGGGACGGTTTTCCGCGCCGAGCCGCATTTCACGACGCGGCATGTGAATGAATACACCGGTCTCGATGGGGAGATGGCATTCATCGGCGGAGTGGAAGATGTCATGGCGGAGCTCGAAGGTGTCATGATGGATATCGTCTCGGCTTTCGGCGAACGGGGAAAACATGATTTGGATCGGTATGGGGCGACGGTTCCTCCGATGGTTGCCATTCCACGCATGCGCTTATCGGAAGCGGTGACGATTCTCGCAAAAGAATTCGGCAAGGAAACCGAAGGCGAGGATATCGATGCCGAGGGTGAGCGGATGATCGGCGAGTATGTGTCGAAAACATTTGGATCGGATTTCGTTTTCCTCACGCAGTATCCGACCGCACTCCGACCGTTTTACAGTATGCCAAGCAAGGACAATCCGAAATATACGGAGACTTTCGATCTCATTTTCCGGGGCGTCGAGATCGCCTCGGGTGGGCAGAGAATCCATGAATATGCGCCGCTCGTCGATAATATCAGGGGGCGAGGGATGGATCCGGAGGCATTCAAAGACTATCTCGATATTTTCAGATATGGCGTTCCTCCTCATGGCGGATGGGGGCTCGGCTCCGAGCGGATCATCCAGAAATTGCTCGGACTTGGCAGTATCAAGGAAGCCGTACTCTTCCCGCGCGATGTGAAGCGCCTCACACCGTAGGGAGCATTTTCTTGCTCGTGACTTGAAACCCGGCGGCTTTCGAAAAAGCTCAAACTATGGTTCAATGATGGTGGGTAATTCACGATTCTTTTCGTATGTCACTCCGCACATTTATCGATCATTTCAAGCACCGGAAAGCCGTGGAGATTTTGACAACCACCGATCCGGGGAAGATGCTCCATGCCGGGGATGCGAAACTCATCGGCGCGTTCCGTCGGGCGCTCCGCGTGCCGGCGTATCAAAGCATCCTGAAAGAGCATGGCGTTGATGCCGATGCCGTACGGGATATCCCCTCGTATCGAGAGCTCGTGCCAACGATTACGAAGGAGAGTTTTTTCAGTCCGTTCGAATTGCACGAATACTGCGTGGATGGATCGCTTGAGAATATCACTTCCTATATGACGAGCTCGGGGCATACCGGAGTCTTTTCATTCGGTGTTATCGACAAGGATCAGGTGGCGACGACGACCTTTGCTACGGACTCTATCCTGGAGTACGGGTTTCTCATCGATGAGCAATCGACCCTTTTCATCAATGCGCTTCCCATGGGAGTGCGGGTGTTTTCGAGCCTGCCAGTGGTCGATGTGAGCGTGCGCTACGATATGGCTATCGCCATTCTGCAAAAAGTCTCGAAGTACTATAAGCAGACGCTCATCATCACCGATCCGTATTTCCTCAAGCATTTGATCGAAGAGGGTTGCAAGAGCAAGATACCCTGGGCGACGCTTAATGTGAGCTTCATCACGGGGGGTGATTTCCTTACGGAGCCGATGCGCCGGTATCTCGAATGGCTGACCGAGCTCAATTTCGCGAAAGTTGGGGGGAGGGTGCTCATTTCTACCATGGGGGTCGCCGAGTTGGAACTGAATCTGTTTCATGAGACGCGTCAATCCGTCCTCATTCGCCGGTTGGCATATGATGATTTGAGATTTCGAGAGGCGTTGTTCGGGGCGGAAGCTCTTTCACAGGTTTGCCCTCAATTCATGCATTATTATCCGCATCGTATTTTCCTCGAGACGGATACCAATGATGGACATGATTATGGCGAGCTCCTCTTTTCCATCCTGAATGACAAGGCGCGTATTCCGCTCATGCGGTACCGGACGGGGGATAGTGGAAAGCTCATCACCTATGATCGCGTGGTAGAGGTGCTTCGCGAATTCGGTCATCCGGAGATGATTCCCGATTTGAAACTGCCTTTCGTCGCCGTATACGGTCGAACCGATAAGTTTGTCGTCCACGAGGGTCATCGTATCACGCCGCTTCTCGTGGAGCAGGGATTGTACGAGGATCTGGATGTGGCGGCTGTAGTGACCGGTCAGCTGTTTCTCCATGTGGATGAGGGTCATGTCACGATTGAATTGCAATTACAGAAAGGCATCGAGCCGACGGATGCGCTTCGCGAATCCTGCGTTCGTGCCGCCAGGCGATACCTCCCGTGTGAAGTGCCGGTCACACTCTATCGATACGGGGAATATCCCCATGGGATGGAATTCGATTTCGAACGGAAGGTTGCCAAGGTATAGCCATTCCCGTCGCATTTGCTGGAAAAATACGAAGAAAAGAGGTATACTGCGGTGTATCTCTTTTTGTTTGTGCGTGTATGGCTTCTTGGTGGCGGACAATTGAAAAGCGCTTCACGGAGTCTTTCTTCCAGAATTGGGCCCATGATATTGGCATTGACCTCGGGACGGCGAATACCCTGGTCTATGTCCGTGGCAAGGGAATCGTCGCCAATGAGCCGTCGGTCGTCGCGGTGAACAAACGGACGGGACAGATACTCGCTATCGGTCGGGAAGCGCGCAAGATGGTAGGGCGTACCCCGGGGCATATCGTCGTGACGCGACCGCTCGTCGATGGCGTTATCAGTGATTTCGAGGTGACGCAACAGATGCTCCGGTATTTCATCGGCAAGGTGAGCGCGACGCAATCGATGCCGTTTCTGCGGAGACCCCGCGTGCTCATCGGGATCCCGTCGGGTGTGACCGAAGTGGAGAAGCGAGCAGTGATCGAAGCGGCGCTCGGAGCGGGAGCGCGGGAGGCATTTCTCATCGATGAGCCGATGGCCGCCGCGATTGGCGCGCGGCTTTCGGTGACGGATGCGAGCGGCAATATGGTGATCGACATCGGTGGCGGGACGACGGAGATCGCGGTCATCTCTCTCGGCGGGGTGGTCATCGCACGGAGTCTGCGTATTGCGGGAGATGAGATGAATGAGGATATCGTCCGATACTGCCGCGATGAATTCAATCTTCTCGTCGGAGAGCGGACGGCGGAGGAAGTGAAGATCGCGATCGGCAATGCCTATCCGCAGAGGGATCCGCTGTCCGCTCCGGTGCGCGGGAGGGATCTCGTGAGCGGACTTCCCAAAGAAGTGGTGATCACCGGGGATCATGTCCGTGACGCGCTCTCCCGTTCCATTCGGATCATCGTGAACAATGTGAAGACCGTGATCGAGGAGACACCGCCGGAATTGCTTTCGGATATCATGCAGAGGGGCATCATCCTCGCCGGTGGAGGCGGACTCATCCGCGGTCTCGACAAGCTCATCGCCAATCAGACAGGGATACCGGTTCGGATGATGGAGGATCCCTTGACGGCGGTGGTACGAGGGACGGGTATCGTCCTTGAGGACATGGATCACTTGGGCGATGTGCTCCTCGATGAGAACGGACGGCATCAGTATGTCGCGCCGAGATAGACATTCTTGCTATCATCTCCGATATTGCGTATGAGAAAGGAAAGAAAGATCAGATCATCGAAATTCTTCTGGGTGACGATTTCTCTCGTCGGTCTTTATCTGCTCTCCTCGTTGCTCCCGCATACTTTCTTTTTCCCGGTCCGTTTCATCTTCCAGACGATCGCGACACCATTCGAATCGGCTGTTTCTGGAACGGGGTTTTTCCTCCGGGATTTCGTCGGGACGCTCGCTTCGATTGGCACCCTGAAACAGGAGAATGCGCGGCTGAACGGGGAGAAAATGGGGTGGTATGCCGGCGAGGCGCTCCTTCTCGACCGACAGAAAGAAAATGAGGAATTGAGGCGGGAGCTCTCCCTGCCGCTTCGTACGAAATTCACGACACAAGCGGCGACGGTTATCGCCAGGGATCCGGCATTGCGTGGCAAGTGGATCTTCATCGATGCCGGCTCTTTCCGCGGCGTGGCGAGCGGTATGGCAGTCGTCTCGGCACCGGGCGTGATGATCGGCGTCGTCGATGAAGTGTATCCGCAGTCATCGCGGGTGAAGCTCCTCTCTCATCCGGATAGCGTCCTCCCGGGCCGTATCGCCGGTCAGAATACGCGGGGAATCGTCCGTGGAGAGTATGGTCTCGGGATGATGTTCGGAATGATATCGCAGGCGGATACGGTGAAGAATGGCGATTCGGTCGTGACGGATGATTTGGAGCGAAATATTCCGAGCGGACTCCTCATCGGGGTCGTGGAATCATTGCAACCATCACCAGATCATCTTTTCCTCGAATCAACCGTCGTATCGCTCATTCGACCCGATGCGCTCCGATTCGTGTCGGTACTTATGGCCGAAAAAAGTTCCCGATAACCCCTCTCTCATGAAAAAAGCATTCCCTTCCATCGGTATCATCGCACTTCTCGTGATTCTCGAGATTTCTTGGTCGGGATTCTTTTCCTTTGAGGAGCGATCCTATTTCTTCCTCTTTTCTTTTCTCGCCTTTTCCGTCTTGCAGAAGGGATTCCTCTCCGCGTTACGGATGAATATCATGACGCTCATCATTTTCGAGGGAATCGTCCGTTCAACCATCGGTTCGCTCTCCCTGTATGGAGTGTTGTTTTCATACGGTATGAGCTTTCTCCTCAGGCGCGTCCATTTGGAATACGGTGGCGAGAAATTTTTCCTCGCGCTCGCTGTGGGGACCGGCATGGCGCTGTATCCCCCTCTCGCTTTCTGGTCCGCCCAGTCTTTCCGTGGTTTTCCTTTGGTGATATCGTTTCCCTGGGCATTCGTACAGAATATTTTCATCGGATCGGTCATATTCCTCGTCATGCTCCGGGTGTTCTCACGATTTCGGAGGGAACAGCTTCCTTTTTCCAACTCATTCTTGAGATAGCGCTATGTTTTTCAATGCTGACAATCATGAGGAGAGAGAACGCGGTGAGAGCATGGAAATCGATGATGCCGTATTGACAGCGACGCAGGAGGGGGCAGCCCGTATCGAGTGGCCTCTCAATCGTCGTTTTATGAGTTATGGGTTCATCGCCGGCCTCGCCCTGCTTGGAATACTTTTTTTCCGGGTGTTCGACCTCTCGGTTCTGCAGGGAGAGAAGTACCGATCGATGGCAGAGCATAACAGCGTCCGGCTGATTCCTCTCGCGGCGCCGCGGGGTCTTATTCTCGATCGTTTCGGCGTACCGCTCGTGCACAATGTCCCGAGTCTGGTCGCAGTGCTTTCTCCTCATGATATGCCGCAGGATGGTTTCGATCGGGAGAAATTGCTCTTCGCCGCGAAGGATATCTTCGGTCTCGACGAGGATTTCCTCCGTGCCGCCTTCGCGCAGGCAAAAGGAAATCCTGATCAGCCGCTCCTTCTGCAAGAAAAAGTTACACAGGAAGAATCCCTTCGATTCCTTGCCCATGAAAAGGAAATGACCGGAATAATCATACAGAAAACCGCCGAGCGATCCTATGAGGATGGGCTTATCTTTTCTCATATCCTCGGGTATGAGGGGAAGATTCGCCAGGATGAATTGGACGATCGTCCGGAGTACCTGCCGACGGACGGTATCGGTCGCCAGGGGATAGAGAAGCAGTACGAATCCATACTTCGCGGTGAACGGGGGTTCCTCCGTGCGGAGGTGGATTCGCTCGGCCGGGTGAAGCGGGAGCTCGGGATGCAGAATCCATCCCCGGGTGCCGACCTGACCCTGCATATCGATGCGGGATTGCAAAAAAAACTCTTCGATGCCCTGCAATCGGAGTTGGACAGAGGCGGTATGAAATCCGGTGCGGCGATGGCGATCGATCCGAGGGATGGGAGCGTGCTCTCGCTCGTCTCCATTCCTTCGTATGACAACAATCTGTTTGCGGAGGGGATCAGTACCGAAGAATACCGGGTGCTCTCGGAGGATCCTTCGAAGCCGCTTTTCAATCGCACGATAGCGGGAGAATACCCGCCGGGATCTACCGTGAAGCCCGTCATCGCGGCGGCGGCGCTCTCGGAGGGAGTGGTCACGGAACGGACGGCTATCGAAAGTCGAGGCGGCATCAGGGTGGGGAGTTTTTCCTTCGGGGATTGGAAGGCGCATGGGTTTACGGACATACGGCATGCGATCGCGGTATCGAGCGATGTGTATTTCTACTCGATCGGTGGCGGGTATGGCAATATCGGCGGTCTCGGCATGGAACGGATGAAACGGTATGAGGAATTGTTCGGATACGGGGCGGTTTCCGGCATCGATCTTCCCGGCGAGCAGAGTGGATTTCTCCCTGACCCGGAATGGAAAAAAGAAACGCTGAATGAGCGATGGTTCGTCGGCGATGATTATCATGCGGCGATCGGACAGGGATTCGTCTTGGCGACACCACTCCAGATCTTGAACGCAGTCGCTACGATCGGAAATGGCGGGACGCTCTATGAGCCGCACATCGCGAGGTCATACCGTGCTTTGGATGGGACGGTTACCGATATTTTTCCCACCATCCGGGCAAAGAGTGTCGCCGCGCCGGATATTTTGCGGATCATCCGAGAGGGGATGCGTCTCACGGTGACGGAGGGTACGGCACAGTCATTGAAAACCCTCCCCGTAACCGTCGCAGGGAAAACCGGTACCGCACAGTTCCAGAATAATCTCCTCCATACGCATGGATGGTTCGTTTCATTCGCTCCATACGACCATCCCACTATTGCCCTGATCGTACTCGTGGAGGGTCAGGGCGAAAACGGATATCATGCCGTACCGGTGACCAAGGATGTCTATCAATGGTATTTTACGGAGGGGGCGGGGGCAAAACAGTAAGGATGGATTTGTTGGATTATGGCTTATAAAAAGGTGATTTGACAGTCGTGTGTATTCTGTTACTATGGTGAAGATAAACAGGTGTCAGTATGAAGAAGAGGTGCTCTCCTTATGAGGAGTTTTCTTTTTCTTCAGAGTGATTATCGAGGGAAATAATTCATAGAAAATGTAACGACATGCCAAAGATTCTGACCAAAGACGGGTACAAGAAAATCGAGGATGAACTCGAGATGCGGAAGATCGCCATGAGGCAGGAAATCGCCAGTGCCATCAAGGAAGCGAAGGAGCAGGGTGACCTTTCGGAGAATGCCGAATACAGCGAGGCGAAGCGGCGGCAGAACGAGAATGAGAGCCGTATCATGGAATTGGAGGCGACACTGAAGGACTCCGTCGTCGCCACGCCGAAGTCGAGGACATCCGGGGTGCAGATGGGATCGTCGATCACCGTGAGGGTATCCGGCGAGGAACACTCATTCATCATCGTGGGATCAAATGAGGTGGATCCGGCGAAGGGAAAGATTTCCAATGAATCTCCGCTCGGGCGCGCCTTCATGGGACATGACAGGGGCGAGGTCGTGGAAGTGGAAGTGCCCGCCGGAAAGCTGAAATACGAGATTGTTTCCGTTGCGTAAATGCTCCCTTGCCCTGATTTCTAAAAGAAGTTGTTCATGTGACAGCTTCTTTTCTTTTGCAAAGTTTTCTCAAAACCAATTTTCACGACTTGTGACCATGAGAATGCTCAGCGGTCTTTGAAAATTGTTTTGAAAAAAATTTGCTATGACTCATGATGCTAAGAGTTGCCTGAAAGCTGAAAAGTAGGTAGAGTAAGAGTATATGCGAGAAGATATACTCCGCGTGAAGCGGGAAAAATTAGAACGATTGACGGATGCATTTGGAACGGCGTATCCGGAGGCTGTTATGCGTTCCCATACCAATGCCGTAGCATGGTCACAATTTGATAATCTGTCCGCGAATGAAGAGGTCGTGACGCTCGTCGGACGGGTCCGGTCGCTTCGGGTGATGGGGAAGATTGCTTTCGCCCATATCGAAGATGGCACAGGCAAAATTCAGGGATTTTTCTCAATGGAAAAACTCGCCAATCAATTTGTGGTATTCAGAGAGAATGTCGAGATCGGTGATTTTCTTTCAGTGACTGGTACGCTCTTTCTCACGAAACAGGAAGAGAAGAGTGTGCTCGTATCCGAATGGGAGATGCTTTCGAAATCAATGCTCCCACTCCCGACGGAATTTTATGGACTGAAGGATGAAGAGGTGCTACTTCGGGAGAGGTATCTCGACCTCGCGATGAATCCGGAGACCCGGGAATTGTTTCGAAAGAAGAATATATTTTGGCAGACGATACGGCAATTTTTCTCGAATCGGGAATTCCTCGAGGTGCAGACCCCGGTGCTCGAGCATATACCGGGCGGTGCCGAGGCGGAGCCGTTTACGACGCATCACAATGCGCTCGATCAGGACTTCTACCTGCGTATTTCCCTCGAGCTCGCGCTCAAGCGACTCCTCGTCGGTGGCTACGAGCGCGTCTTCGAGATCGGTCGCGTGTTTCGCAATGAAGGCATCGATCGGGAACATCTGCAGGAATTCGATCACATCGAATGCTACGCGGCATATATGAATTTCGAGGAAGGGGTCGCGATGGTAGAGGATCTCTATCGTGAGATTGTCCGTGCGGTCGCGGGGAGTACGCTCCAGACCGAATGGGAGGGCGAAGTGATCCATTGGGATCGACCATTCGAGCGCGTGGATTATTTCGAGGCATTTGAGAAGGAAACGGGACTCGACCTGTCGGAGGATATTTCCGTCGAAACGCTTCGTGCCAAGGCGGATGAGCTGAATATCAAATATGAACCGAGCTATGGCAAGGGGCGCATGATTGATACACTCTACAAGAAAACAGTTCGGAAGAAATTGATCCAGCCGTGTATGCTCGTCGGGCATCCGATAGAGGTGTCCCCGCTCGCGAAGATCGATCCTCGCAATCATCGGCGCGTCCTGCGGATGCAACCGATCGCCTGTGGGAGCGAGCTCGGCAACGGTTTTGCGGAACTCAATGACCCGATTGATCAGCGCAAGCGATTGGAAGAGCAGATGAAGCTCCGCGCCGCAGGGGATCACGAGGGTATGATGCTCGATGAGGATTTCCTCACCGCGCTCGAATACGGCATGCCTCCGGCATTCGGTTTCGGCATGAGCGAGCGATTCTTTGCTATCCTCATGAACCGCTCCATCCGCGAGACGGTGATGTTCCCGCCGACTCGTCCCGCACCAAAAACGAACAAACTCTAAAATGCTGATGTCTGACAATACATGACTGGTTTCGACGAAGAAAAAGTGTTTATGAAAGTTTTTGGTGCTTGGATGAAGTCGAAGACGGAATAGCGTTGAGTATGAGCTATTATATATGACACTTTCTCCATATCATCAGAATTATCTTTCGCGAAGTGATGAAGAATTGTCGAGGCGAGCAGATGTGAAAGAGATGGAGCTCGTGAAGATTTTTGCTGCCTCGCCTTTTGCGCCGGTATCCGATGTCGTTCGAGTTGCTGTGCTTGGGTGCGCTGATCATCGCATGGTTTCTGCGCACAAGAGAATCTTCGAGAAGTTGCTGAGAAAGCAAGTGAAACTCACGACATTCGATGTTACCATTGAGCATCTGGCAGGGGAAGAGGGTGTACTACAGCATGATTTGACGACGCCTTTTCCGGGAGCTCCCTACGATATCGCTTTCGGGCATGTCGTCCTCAAATTCATCGAGATGGAGAAACAATGGGATGTTCTTAAAAATTCCTATGATGCTATCGGACAGGGAGGGATGGTCATTCATGTATTTGATTTGGAAGAAATTGAGGCGACGACGGAGCGGATCTCTGGAGGGTGCTACGCACTCCCACTCAATCGATGGAAGGGGTCACTCGATGATGCTGGTATCAACTATCAGGATGTTCGTTGGAATATCGATCTCGGAGAAATCCCGATCGGTATCCGTGAGCTTCGAGGTGGCGCTCTCATCCTTCGGAAGCCATAGCCTTTTATGTCCTTTACAAAAGCCGGATTTCCAGTAGGATTGGGTTTGAGGACAATTAGCTCAGTTGGTTAGAGCACGGCATTCACATTGCCGGGGTCACTGGTTCGAATCCAGTATTGTCCACCATTAAATAAACATGTGACTCTTTTCGAAAAAATGACGATGGGGATGGGGATACTGATGTCGCTCGCTTTCTCTGTACAGGCATGGCGGATTTTCCGGACGCGCTCGGCGGAGGACATCTCGCTCTGGTCGAGCGGTATCTTCGCGCTCGGGATGATGACCTGGCTCCTCTACGGAGTGGCATCGGGGCGCCTGCTCATCGCGGCGGGATTCTTCTTCGCCACTCTGGGATCCTCCCTCGTGTTCGGACTCACTCTCGCCTATCGCGAGGATGACAGCGATATCGCGAACGAGAATATTGCGTAGCCATGAAGAAGAATCTGGAATTTGGATAGAGAGAATATCGAATAGGGAAGAGAGATTTTTTATAGCGGGCGGAGGTATTTTATTTCAGCGGACACACCGCTCCAAAAGCGGAGTGACCGTTGAAATAAAGTACCGTTCTATGAGCTCGAGCGGTTGTTCCGCCTGCGGGCGGTGCAATCGCTGTTTGAAGTTTTTCGGAGTCTTTTTTTGTTTGACTTTGCCTCTTGTAAAAGGTATTCTTTTCTTGCGCCATGTTTTTTTGTTTCTATTTTCTAAACTCTAATCTCTTTCCTGTTATGCTCGACATCCAATACATCCGTGATCACCAGGACGAAATCAAGAAAGCAATCACCGGGAAGAACCTGACGCTTGATTTGGGATTGCTCCTCGCGAAAGATGAGGAACGCACGAAGCTCCTGCGCGAGCTGGAGGAACTCCGTTCATTGAAGAATGATGTGAACGACCTCATCGCGAAGGCGGCGACTCCCGAAGAGCGCGAAGAAATCATCCTGAAAGGGAAGGACATCAAGGAAAAAATCGATGCCCTGGAACCGATCTACCGTCTCGCGAGGGAAGCCTACGATACCCTCATGGCGCAGGTGCCGAATATCCCGAGCGAGGATACTCCGGTCGGCAAGGATGAGACCGAAAATGTCGTCATGCGAAAAGTCGGTGAGCCGAAGGTTTTTGATTTCTCGCCGAAAGAGCATTGGGAGCTTGGCGAAGCGCTTGGCATCATCGATACGGAACGCGCCACCAAGGTGAGCGGTACCCGTTTCGCCTACCTGAAGGGGGATTTGACTTTGTTGCAATTTGCTTTGACGCAGTTTGTTTTTTCAATACTGACGAGCGAGGAGAAACTGCGGGGTATCATCACGAAAGCAAGTCTCGATGTTTCGAGTACGCCGTTCGTGCCGGTTATTCCGCCGGTATTCATCAAGCCGGAACCATTTGAACGGATGGCTCGTATCAACCCGAAAGACGAGCGATATTATCTGCCGGAAGATGATTTGTATCTCGTTGGAAGCGCGGAGCATACTCTGGGATCCATGCATATGGATGAGACATTCCAGGAATCACAGCTCCCGATCCGATACATCGGGTATTCTACGGCGTTTCGTCGTGAGGCGGGTTCCTATGGCAAGGATATGAAGGGCATCCTCCGTCTCCATCAATTCGATAAATTGGAAATGGAATCGTTTACGGTCGCGGAGAAATCCTTGGATGAACAGAATTTCATTGTCGCCATTCAGGAATATCTCGTGCATTCACTGGGTATTCCATACCAAGTCGTTCAGATTTGTACGGGTGATATGGGAGTACCGGATGCGAGGCAGATCGACATCGAGTGTTTTATGCCAGGGCAGAATAAATACCGCGAGACGCATACCTCCGACCTCATGACGGATTATCAGGCTCGGCGTTTGAATACTCGAGTGAAGCGGGATTCAGGGAAAACTGAGTTCGTACACATGAATGATGCGACCGCCTTTGCCATCGGTCGGACGCTCATCGCCATCATGGAGAACTATCAGCAAGCCGATGGCTCGATCGTCATCCCAGAAGTCCTCCGTCCATTCGTGGGGAAAGAGGTGATCACCAGGAAGAAATGAAGCTCACTTTCGTTGATTATGAATCAAAAGAATCGGATGAACAGCAAACAGGAAGTCGTATATGTTTTTATCGATGCTTCAAATCTTTGGCAGGCACAGAAGTCGAAGGGAAAGATGCTCGATTATGAAAAGCTCAAGAAGTTTCTCAAAAAGAGATTCCATGCTATTGATGTGCAGGTATTTTATTACACGGCATATCCTGCCGATGGAACTCGTGAATACAATTTGGATGGCAAGCATAAATTTCTGACCTATCTCAAGAAGGGTCTCGGGTTCATTGTGAGGAAGAAAGAACTGAAGAGAATAGTTATCCATGATGTACTTGGAGACTCAATTCAGGAGAAAGGAAATATGGATGTCGAAATGACCATTGACGCTATCCATCATGTGAAAAAATACACCACCGCAATTTTTTTTACCGGTGACTCTGACTTTCTTGCCCTCGTTACTTATTTGAGAACTGGAGGCAAAAGGGTCTATATCTTTTCTTCAAAGAATAATGTTTCGCAAGAGCTTCGTACTGGTGGGAGCGGATATTTTGATGTTCTTGAATTACAGGAGGATATTTGGGGTCGGGAGCTTTCGCGCCGAAGAAAGAATGATAATATGGGCGATTGAAAACAAACAGCCCTCCGCGAGGAAGGCTGTTCTTGGATGTAATACCCTACCAGTTATGCCAACTGGTAGACAATTACCAGTATAAAGGATTTTTTTGAAGAGTCAAGGGCACATTATTGTGGTGGGTGCGGGGGGAATCGAACCCTCGACCGTTGGCTTAAAAGGCCACTGCTCTACCGACTGAGCTACGCACCCGAGAACGAACATTGCTTATTCTAATGATTTTTCCCGAAACAGTCAATAATCACTACATTCCTGTAAGTAGGAAAGAGAAATA
>CAYOIM010000005.1:0-25100 GCA_964404075.1 uncultured Bdellovibrionales bacterium
TGAAAATTGAGGAGGAATATCTGGATATTCTGACGATATTTTCAGGATTTGCAGCCAAAACGATGAAATTTTAGTCGACAAGCGAAGTAATTCTTTGTTTTTGAAACTTCGCGGTGAGATTTGAGATAGATACTCAGGTCTGAGTATCCATTATCGAGTATCTGTCATCTGCTCCGCGTATGTTCGATTTTTTCACGAAAAGCAGGAAGCTCCTCGGGATGAATGCGCGTAATCTCCTGTATGTGCGCCCCTACAACAGGAAAAAAGGGATGCGCATCGCGGATCACAAACTCCTCTGCAAGCGCATCCTCGCGAAAAATACCCTGCCGATCTCCACGCTCATCGCGAAAATCCGCTCCGTCGAAGAGCTCGAGAGTTTCGATTGGAATATGCTCCCGAACAGCTTCGCACTGAAACCAAACCGCGGCTTCGGAGGTGAGGGCATTCTCGTCGTCTATGGACGCAAGCGGAATCGTCCGGATATCTGGGTGAAGGCCGACGGGTCCATGGTCAGCATTGATGATCTGAAAACGCATATCCGCAACATCCTCGACGGATCATTTTCGCTCTCCAACACTCCCGATGCGGCATTCTTCGAAGAACGGCTGAAACTCCTCAAGCTCTTCAAACCGTATGCCTTCAAGGGTATCCCCGATATCCGCGTCATCGTCTTCAATAAGATACCGGTCATGGCGATGCTCCGACTCCCGACGCGCGCATCCGATGGCAAGGCGAATCTCCAACAAGGAGCTATCGGCCTCGGTATCGATATGGCGACCGGGACGACGACCACCGCCATCCAAGGGAAAGGACACCTCATCGAATACGCGCCCGGGACGAGACTCCCCCTCTCTGGTATCAAAATCCCCTATTGGAAACAAATTCTCACAATGTCCGTCCGCGCGCAGGAAATTTCCGGACTCGGATTTCTCGGCGCCGATATCGCCATCGACCGCGACCGCGGTCCGGTCATTCTCGAACTCAATGCAAGGCCTGGACTCTCGATCCAACTCGCGAATCTCTCCGGCCTCAATGAGCGCCTCGATCGCGTCAAGGGTCTGAAAGTAAGGACCGTCGAGAAAGGCGTCCGGATGGGAATGGATCTCTTCGGCGGGGAGATCGAGGAGGAACTCGAGGAAATATCCGGCAAGCGCGTCATCGGGAGCATTGAGCGGGTAAGATTTATTGGGAAAAATGGAAAGGAAATCGAGATTGAAGCAAAGATAGATACTGGGGCCGATTCAACGGCC
The DNA here is from genome assembly GCA_964404075.1 of uncultured Bdellovibrionales bacterium. Taxonomy (GTDB): domain Bacteria; phylum Patescibacteriota; class Minisyncoccia; order Moranbacterales; family UBA1568; genus CAYTED01. Next base: position 1,251 of record CAYOIM010000005.1, read on the forward strand.
ATCGATACTGAGCTCGCGAAAGAGTTGGGGTTTGCAGAAACGCTTCGTACTTTCGAAGAAAAAGTGGCGGGTCGAGATGTCATGAATGAGCTGACCAAAGATGAACGGGGGGGTCTTTTCGCTGAGATCCCCGATCTAGCTGATACTATCCCTATCACATCCTCACATGGTACATCCTATCGCCCCATGATCCACATCGGGCTTGTTATCGATACACTCGACCTACCGGCCAAGGTTTCTGTCATTGATCGCTCTCGGCTCGGATATGCCGCCATTATCGGGAAAAAAAATCTCCAAAAATTTCTTATTGATGTTTCAAAAAAATAACAATCCTTCTTTATGAAAAAAGTAATGATACTCTTCGGAAAAAGTCGCTGGGGGAAAAGTCGTCCTTTCGATAATAAGGACTATCGATACTCGTACGAGTTTTTCTATGATCTCTGCCAGAAAAATGGCGTCCAAATGTATCGCGCTTCTTATGAGTGGTACGACTATAGAAAGCACCTATTCAAACACGCTTGGATTTTCACGGGCACAGGAGGGAAATGGAAGCGAGTTTCCAATATAAAGCCAGATCTTATCTACGACAAAACGAAAGGGCGAATGGAAGTCTATTACAAAAAAGAGCTGATGGCAGAGCATTATTCCTTCATCAACGATCTCACCTTCACTCGCATCATTGATGATAAATTCTTAACAGGCCTCCTCTTTTCAAAATGGAGCAAAAAGAATTATATTGTGAGAAATAGCAAGGAGCTCTCCGTAGCCCTGAAAAAAATATCTACTCCACTTGCCGTGCTCAAGCCGATCTGTGAAAGCGGAGGAAAGGGAGTCTGGGTATTCCCTAAAAAAGAGGCTTCAAAACCGTCCTTCCGAGGAGAGCACATTCTCCAGGAATTTATCGATTCATCCTCTGGTGTCCCCGGAACAAAAAGCGGTGTACATGATCTGCGCCTAGTGTTTGTAAATGATAAAATTATTTATGCTTATATCCGCGAACCGAGAAGCGGCAGCTACCTGGCAAATCTCGCTCAGGGAGGCACGCTCACTGTTGTCCCAAATAAAAACATCCCCACATCAGTATTGCCCATAATAAAACACGCTCGGGATATCTTTCAATCTTTCTCCCCGAAAATTTACACTCTCGATCTGATGTTTGACAGGAACGGCAATCCCTGGGTGGTCGAACTCAATTCTATGCCAGGTCTTTATTTTACTCCCGAAGAAAAATCGTCCATGTTAAAAATGTATCGAGCTCTTTTCCTTCTATTTGAGGCGTCTTTAACCTTGCCTAAAAAGTAATTCCCCAGAAAATTATCTATGCATATTTGCATCATAACCGACAATCCTTCTGCCTATTCCGCAAAAAGGTTTCTGGGGGAGGCGCTCTTCGCTGGTCACAAAATTACTTTTGCGCCCTGGTCAGAGATTGTTTTCAATGGAGGGAAAAACACCATTTCCATTAACCAAAAAATTCTCTTGGATAGTTACGATGCCATTATCTTGCGTAGCTCTGTTAGGTCGCTTACGCCACTCAGTCTTGTGGTTGAATATTGCAAAGCCAAAAATATTCCTCTTCTCAATAATCAACTTTACATGCGCCTGCAAAATACCAACAAGCTTCGCCAACAAATACTCTTCCAAATAGAAAACATCCCCTGTCTTGAAACCCTTTATGGGGAGAATCTCACTTTTCTCGAACTAAAGAAAAGGCTCCGTCTGCCATTTATCGCTAAAATTGCGGACGGAAGTCTTGGAAAACAAGTTTTTAAAATACACTCACAAGAAGAGTTCTCACAGTTCACGCTTGCGCGAAAAAAAGATCGCCGGCTGTACCTATTCCAAAAATACTACAAAATCTCCAGGGACTACAGGGTCTTCATAATAGGGAAAGAAATATTTGGAGCCGTACAAAGAATTGCGCCTCAGGGGGAATGGAGAACAAACATGCGCGGAGCGAAACACATGCGCGCGACAGGGTCACTGAAAATAACGAGGCTAGCGAAATTAATAAGAAAAAAGCTAAATATCGACTTTGCCGGAATTGATATTCTTATCGATACATCCGGTCATGCCCGACTTATCGAGATCAACACCATGGCCCAATTTAAGGTTTTCGAAAATACCTTCCCGGAAATAAACATTGCCAAAAAAACATTCGCGGTACTCGCAAACAAAAAAACGGCGCCTCACCAACCAAAACGCCACATTCTTATTGGAAAATCGACCAGTTTGGTGTAGTATGGTCTTAAAAGAAATCTTTATTTTTCTTTTATACAAGCCACTTTATACCTCCTATGCCCATCATCCACTTCCTGCGACCGAAAAAAAGCGCTTCAAGCCCGCTCTTGGATGAAAAACCAGGGAAAAGCATCTCAAAAGTACGCCGTTTTTTCAAGTTGTGCCTTAAAATAGGTGTTTTCCTTTTTTTTGTCGGTATCATTGGTACCATCGTCACTTTCGCCATCATCGCCAAAGACCTTCCGAGTCCGGGCAAAGTAAACAAGCGATTTATCGCGGAATCGACCAAAATCTACGATCGAACGGGGGAGCACCTCCTCTATGATGTGCATGGGGAAGAAAAGCGCACCCTCATCCCCTTCTCCGAAATGCCCGAGAGTCTCCGTGCCGCGACCATTTCGCTCGAGGACCAGGATTTCTATTCCCACCACGGCATCAAATTCACCTCCATCATCCGGTCCATCGTAAAGGATGTGCTCCATCGCGGTGCCGCCCAAGGAGGTTCCACCATCACCCAGCAATTCGTGAAAAACTCCCTCCTCACCAGCGAAAAAACCCTCACGAGAAAAGTGAAGGAGGTCATCCTCTCCCTTGAAATAGAACAGAAATTCACCAAGGATGAGATCCTCGAGATGTATCTCAATGAGATCCCGTACGGATCGAATGCCTATGGCATCGAAGCGGCCGCACAGACCTATTTCGGAAAACATGCGCGGGAACTCCTGCTCGATGAAGCCGCTCTCCTCGCTTCGCTTCCAAAGGCTCCAAGCACCTATTCCCCCTATGGTTCAAGAACGGAACTGCTGAAAATCCGACAAGAAGTCGCACTGAAAAACATGGCAAAGCTCGGCTACATCACCGAGGAACAGGCGACCGAAGCGATCGACACCGATGTTCTCCGAAAAATCCTCCCTCAGAAAGACATCATCGCGGCGCCGCACTTCGTGATGTTCGTCAAGGAATACCTCGACCAGAAATACGGCGAACTCTCCATAGCGCAGAGCGGCCTTCGGGTCTATACCACGCTCGACTGGGACAAGCAGATGGCGGGGGAACAGATTGTCCGCGAAGGAGCGGAAAAAAACAAGAAATGGAAAGCGAGCAACGCCGCGCTCGTCGCCATCGATCCGAAAACCGGACAGATTCTCGCCATGGTCGGATCGAAGGATTATTTCGATAGCTCCATCGACGGGCAAGTCAATGTCGCCATCCGTGAACGACAGCCAGGATCCTCCATGAAGCCCTATATCTACCTCACCGCTTTTGAGAAGGGTTATTCCCCGGACACGATTCTCTACGATACGCCGACACAATTCGACACCGCCGAAGGAGAGAGTTATGCTCCCCAGAATTACGATGGCAAGTTTCGTGGACCGATAGCCATGAAAGAGGCGCTCCCCCAATCCCTCAATATTCCCGCCGTGAAGACGCTCTACCTCGTCGGCGTGAAGGATGCCATCAAAACCGCGGCCGATCTCGGCATCACCACCCTCACACATCCGGATCGCTACGGACTCTCGCTCGTGCTCGGCGGCGGCGAAGTGAAGCTCATCGACCATGTCGGCGCATACGCATCCCTCGCAACCGGAGGAATCAAGCGGCAAAAGACGGCTATACTCCGGGTCGAAAACTCGAAAGGAACCATCCTCGAAGAATACAAAAATGATCCCGGCGAACGGGTCGTGGAAGAAAAATATATCGCCATCCTCGACCATATCATGTCGACGAATGCCTATCGTGCACCGGTTTTTGGCGAGAATAATCCGCTTCGCTTCGACAACCGGCAGGTCGCCGCAAAAACCGGCACGACCAATGAATTCCGCGATGCCTGGACGGTCGGCTTCACGCCATCCATCGCGGTCGGCGTCTGGGTCGGCAACAATAACAACGCGGCGATGGCACCTGGGGCGGACGGTTCTGTCGTCGCCGCGCCTCTCTGGCGGGCATTCATGGACAAGGCACTCATCAACACCCCTATCGAAAATTTCCCTGAATACAAGCCGGAAGATACTGAGAATAAGGACGCCGTCGACAAGCCCCTCATGAACGGGAAAGTGGATTCCAAAGAAAATGTGAAAGTCTGTGAGATCAAGAATGACAAATACTGTCTCGCGAATAATTATTGTCGCGATAAGGACATCATGAAAAAAACATTCGTCTCAAGCCATGATATCCTCTACTATGTCAATCGCGACGACCCGACCGGGGCCATCCCGGACAAGCCGGATCGCGATTCCCAATTCAAGGCATGGGAGAAAGGCGTCAAAGACTGGTACTCCGACAAGAAGAAAGTGATTCTCGGCGATCCGCCGAAGGATAGTTGTACCCAGGACGACTTCCCGAATTACAAACCATCCATAACCATCTCCACCGGAGAGAGCGCTTCCTCATCCTCCATCACTCTCAGCGCCTCTCTCGATGCTCCCTATGGCGTGAAAAGCGTCACCTATGAAGTGGATGGGAAAGAGGTGGGATCTTCCGGAAATAAGCCCTACAGCGTTTCCTACGATATTCCCACCGAAAAAAACAACTCCACAATTTCAGTGAAGGCAAAACTTGAAGATACGAATGGAAATACAGCTATAGCAACAAAGGATGTTTCCGTCCACTATTGATCGTTCCCTAGGAACAAATCAGCCACCCACCCCGCTAATCCATACTCACCTTGATCTCCTGTATCGCAGAAAGGCCGAGAAGGGCATTCGTTTTCTCCGCGAGGTTTTTCCTATTGAGCCATATTTCACTCGCCCAAAGGGAGCTCCGAAAGCTAATAAAAAGCTTTTTCTCCTTATAAAACCTCGGTTCTATATTTTCCCCACCCCTCGTCCCATATTCCGCATGAACCACCTTATTGAAGACCGAAAAAATCGTCTTCTCATCGATTTCCTTCAGCTCTTTTTGCGCTTGAAAATTCTTTTTTTCGAGATATTGTCTGAGGTCGAGCATATATATTGGAAGATGCATACATCACCAGGTATTCCAGGCGTTCCACTTTACTTCCGAATAGGCATCGCTATATACAGGAAATGCGATTGTATCTCGCCTCCCGCATCATTCATACGGAAAGCGACCGGCGTATGAGGAGTATTATACTGAAGTGTCACTTTTTCTCCCTGGAGAACATTAAGGCCATCGAGAATATGCTTCGGATTGAATGAGATGGACATATCCATATCCCCCCGTATCTCCACCGGGAGAGTAACCTTATTTTCACCGATCTCCTGGGAAAGCGACGCGACCACCACCCTCCCCTCATGCGGAAGAAGTGTTAGAATAATCTCCCCCGCTGATTGGGAGGAAAAGACACTCCCCACCCGAACGGCCCGTAGGAGCTCCTCCCGATCGAACACCACCTGAGAAGAAAATCCCTGCGGGATGATTTGCTTGTAATCGGGATACTTCCCATTGATGAGTCGGGATATGATCTGTATCTCATCCACCTGGAAGAATATCTGATTCTCATGAAGCGCTATTTTCACCCATTCACTCTGAGGACCGATACTGCGCTGAAGTTCCTGAAGGGTCGCCGCGGGGATGATAAGTGAGGGATGGCTCTCGATAAATGATTGGTATTTCTCATTTTCACCCATATTCTCTAGTGGAAATATCTCCTCACCAAGCCGAAAACTATCCGTTGCGGCGAAATGAATCTCCTTCTCAAAGAAAAAAACATGCACTCCCGTCAATTCCAAACGACTATCCGAGAGTGATATACAAGGAAGGAGTCTGGAAAAGATATTTTTCAATGATTGCGCAGAAAGACTGAGGATATATTCCCCGTCATATTGCGGGATGAGAGGGAAATCTTTCGCGTCCAATCCCTTTATTTTCATCTCATACCCACCACTTACGATTCGGAGGAAACTTCCAGTTGTCTCAAAGGAAAGCACCTCCTGAAGAGGGAGATTATGAATAAAATTCGATAAAAGCTTCGCAGGAATAGTGATGCGCCCCTCCTCTTCTATTTTCCCGCCGACATACGCTATGACGCCGATTTCCAAATTCGTCGCCGAAAGCTTGAGTCGCCCACCTTTTGTCTCAAGAAGAAAATTCCCAAGTATAGGAAGAGTGGATTGTCTCCCGACGACTCGCTCGAGGATATTGATGGCATGGATAATGTTTTCTTGTGTGCAAAGAAATTTCATAGAGGTTTTTAAAAAGAGTGAGTCTTTCTTTATTGTATATTAAAAAATTATTTATTATTAGGGGTGTGAATAGGTGGATAAGTGTATTTCATAGCTTGAAATAGGGATGGATTATTGATAGAGGGAGAGGAGATATGGCGTGTAATAAGTAGAAATGGGGTAAGGAGAGTGGAAAATGGTATTGTGGGGGATAGTTTATGCACTTTGGAGATAGTATTGGAGATGAGTTATCCAATGGGTATGCACGGGTTATACCACTAAGAGTAATAGAGTCTTTCTTTGAGGGTGTGTATTTCTTCTTTTAATTGTTGGTTTTGTTCGGTACTTTTGTGTATTTTTTCGAAAGCATGGAGGGCGGTAGTGTGGTCCCTTCCTCCGAAAACCGCGCCAATGCTTGAGAATGATGTTTGGAGTTCGCTTCGCATGAGGTACATAGCCATCTGTCTTGGGTGTGAAACCTCCTTTTTTCGCCCTTTTTTTACGAGGTCGACGCGTTCTATTTTGTAAAACTCCTCGATAACCCTAAAAATATCGTCCAGGCTGAGGTTTTTCTTGGTTTGAAGGATGAGTTCTGAGAGGATTTTTTCTGTGGCTGATGGAGATGGCGTCAATTTATGGAATTCGCAATAGGCGACGATCCGATTGAGGGCGCCTTCGAGTTCGCGGACATTTTGTGTGATGTTTTCGGCGATGAAGTGCAGGGATTCCCGATCTATCTCGAACCCCTTTTCTCGCATTTTCGCTTCGAGAATGGCGATGCGGGTCTCATAATTTGGACGGCTGATGTCGGTGATCATTCCGCCCTTGAAACGGGATCGGAGACGGTCTTCAAGAGTGGCGATGGCATGCGGAGGGCGGTCGCTTGATATGACTATCTGCCTGTTGAGCTGATAGAGGGAATTGAAAATATGGAAGAATTCCGCTTGAGTCTTCTCTCTTCCGGAAAGGAATTGGACATCGTCAATGATGAGGAGGTCGATGCTTTGGTAGTAATTCTTGAACTGGTCAATCTTCTGATTTTTAATGGAATCGACGAGTTCGGTGGTGAAGCGTTCGGATGTGATGTATTTTATTCTTTTTTCGGGGTGGTTTTTGGCCAGCTCGTTCCCGATCGATTGGAGGAGATGTGTTTTTCCGAGCCCGACGCCACCATAGATGAAGAGAGGATTGTAGACAATCCCTGGATTCTGCGAAACAGCGAAACAGGCTGCCCGTGCAAGCTCATTATTTTCGGAAACGATGAAATTCTCGAAAGTATAGCGATGATTGAGGTTGGAATGATGCGTCGGTTGAGAACGATCGGCGACCAAATAATCCTGCCCGGATTGGTGTATAGATGGTGGATAACCTCTGCCGATGTCAAATGAGGGCTTGTTCCCGGGGGCTTTGATGGCATCGAGCGAACGGGGGGCGGGAGTGGGTGCCGATGGCGACGATGTATGGTCGCTTCCCCGGAGGATGCATCGGATGCTCCTAATGTCCTCGGTATGGATTTTCCGGAGAGATTTCAAAAGATAGATATTGTACTTGTTTTCAAGCCATTCTTTTGCAAATCCATTCGGGACGCCAACGGTCACGACTCCATCGTCAATGCTGAGAATATGGGTATCCTTGAACCAAGTCAGGAAATTTGCACGGGAAATAGAAAGCTCCATTTCCCCGAGCACCGCCTTCCAGAGATCCTCATGTGTCATACGATACGAGAAAGAAGTGAATGAAATATAGATAAATATATCATGATGGCACAATTCTATCGAGTAGGTAGGTGAACATCTGGTGTATAAGTGTGTAGAAATACCCTCAAATCAAGAGGGGAAATTGACAGTTTCCTTGAAAGAGCGTATTCTCACTCTGTTATCCGTTGATTCCATTTGTATGGCTACCAAGAGAACTTATCAACCGAAAAAGCTGAGGAGGGCTCGTCGACATGGCTTTCTCGAGCGTATGTCGACCCCGGGTGGGCGCGAGGTTGTCGCGAAGCGTCGTCGGGAGGGTCGCAAGAAACTCACCGTTTGATGCCTTTGTCTATGGTGTCTCGAGGATTCCGATTGCGGAAGAATACCGATATAGAAAGGGTTTTTCGAAAGGGGAAACCCCTTTTTTCTCTTTTTTTGGGATGTCGGTTCGTGTCTCATCCGGGTGTCATCCTCGCCGCCTTTTCGGTCTCAAAGAAGCAATTTCCAACCGCTGTTTTCCGGAATCGCTTGAAACGGCGTCTGAGGGAGTCATTCCGAGCGCATTGGAAAGCGGGACTGGTCGCAGAGGGAGAATATGTTTTTTTCTGTACGAAACAGGCAAAAAACCCCACATCCCAGGAAATACGGGATGCGATGCGAGCCATTTTTGCAAAAATACGGTAAGATAGATGGAGAGACTATCAACTCAAAAATATCTATGGGCGAATTTTTTCATGTCGTTGTTTCTCAGCCGATTTATAATGCGCTGGTTTTTTTCTACAATGTCATACCAGGGGGCGATTTCGGTCTCGCGGTGATCGCGACGACCATTCTCCTGCGCACCGCATTCATCCCTCTGTATAAAAAACAACTGGAGTCTCAGCGGGAGATGCAGATGCTCCAGCCGAAGATCAAGGAGCTCCAAAGGCAGTACAAGGGAGACAAGGCGAAGCTCAATGAAATGCAGATGAAGCTCTACCAGGAGCATGGCGTGAACCCGCTCGGCGGATGCCTCCCCATCATCGTTCAGGTCGTTTTTCTGATCGCTATCTATCGCGTGCTGATCGGCATCTCAGGCGCCGGATTTATGGTCAATGGAGCGGATCTCTATCGATTTGTCTCGAACCCGGGAGAAATTGCGCATCATTTCTTCGGCATTGCCGACTTGGCGAAACCGAGCTATCTCTTCGCCGCCCTCGCCGCCCTGGCGCAGTTTTACCAGGTGAAAATGATGCTCGATGCCCAAAAGATCGATCAACCGGAGAAAAAGGGAGCAGATTCGACGGAACCGGACTTCATGGCCATCATGAACAAGCAGATGCTTTTCATCGGACCCGGCATGACGCTGTTTATCGGGGCGACATTCCCCGCGGCGCTCTCGCTCTACTGGCTCGTTTCTACTGTGTTTACGATTGTCCAACAGATATTCATTTTTAAGAAGCAGTGACCGTATGGATGCACTATACATTGTTCAGACCGAAGCCGAGAATCTCCTCAGGGAAATGGGATTTCCCGCTGAAATAGTCGCGACGAATACGGGCGAGCGGAGTTATTCCGTCCGTATCACGGTGATCGACGGGTCGAAGCTCCTGATCGGTCAGCATGGAGTGGCGCTTTCCGCTCTCCAGTACATCATGCGATCGATTCTGACGAAAAAGCTCAAGGAGCGCATGGAGGTGCTTGTGGATGTGAATGGGTATTGGGAGGAGAAGCGGCCGTTGCTCGAGCGGGAAGCCATCGCGGCCGAAGAAGAAGTTCTTCGGACCGGGCGTGCGGCTATTCTCCGCCCGATGCTTCCATATGAGCGGAAAGTCATACACACTTTTCTTGTCGGAAGGAAAAAGGTGACGACGGAGAGCGCGGGGCATGGCGAGGACCGGAAGGTGATCGTCAAGGCGCTGTCGGATATGTGAGGGAAAACACAAAAATGAAAAACACAAAAACCAAACGAAGCACCGGTCGGAACGCGAGATGGTTTTGTTTGGTTTTTGGGATTTGAGTTTTGTGCTTTGCTTCTATGGCTCTTGCGCGTAAAATCGCCTACAATGTGGTCGTCGTCTCCGTTTTGAAGGTGGCGTCGACGGTTCTGCTCTCGCTGTTCTCGATCAAGCTGATAACGGGATATCTGGGGCAAGAGGGGTTCGGGCATTATGCGACGGTCCTCGCTTTTTTCGCTTTCTTTTCGGCGATCGCGGATCTCGGCATTGGCATGATTTCTGTGCGGGAAATTTCTCGCGAGGGCGCCGATGAAAAGCGGATCCTCGGGAATGTTTTCGCGCTCCGCCTGCTGTCATCCGGGGGTATTTTTCTTCTCTCGCCGCTGTTTATTTTTTTCTTCAAGTACCCGACGGAGCTGAAAGAAGGTATTCTCATAGCGGCGTTCGCGATCATTTTCTCGACTCTGTCGCTCGTCCTCAACGGTATTTTTCAGAAGCGGGTGGCGATGCAGGAGGTCGCGATGATCGAGTTCGTCGGGAAGGTATTGCAGGTCTCCTTCATCGCCGTCGCCGTCGCCAGGGACTGGGGCTTCCTTTCCATCGTTTCAGCTATACTCATTTCCATGAGTTTCAATGCGGTGACGGTTTTTGTGATGAGTCGTCGCCATATCCGATTCTCGCTTCGTTTCGATCGGGTCTATTGGAGGGAATTTCTCCGAGAATCATACCCTATGGGCGTGACCGCCATCATCACCTTCCTCTATTTCAAGCTCGACACCATACTGCTTTCGGTGTTGCGTCCCGCTACGGATGTGGGCGTGTACAATGTCGCTTACAAGATCATGGAAAACCTCATTTTCTTTCCGGCCATGCTCGCGGGGCTTATTATCCCCCTCCTTTCCAAATACCTCCTCTCCGATCGGAAGAAATTCGATCTGATCGCCTCGAAGACATTCAAGGTATTCCTCATCATCGTGGCGCCGATCGCGGTGGGGACCTTTTTTCTCGCGGAAGATATCATTCTCATCGTCAGCGGTCCCGCATTCCTCGCTTCGGCTGCGGTTCTGCGCGTACTCATCGTTTCCCTCGCTTTCATTTTTTTCGGGCATTTCTTCAATATGATACTTCTTGTTTCAAATGCACAGAGAAAGCTCATGTGGACGCTCTCATTCGCCGCCCTGTTCAATATCACGCTGAACCTTTTCCTCATCCCCCGATTCTCCTCTATGGGCGCCGCTTTCGCATCTGCCTTGACGGAGGGCTTCGTCGTCCTTGCTGGCGCGTTCATCGCTTTTCGCCATATCGGCTACCGTCCTTCGGCGGAAGGGCTTTCCCCCATCTTCTTTGCGAGCTGTGGCATGGCGATAGTGCTTTTTCTCCTGCACGGAAGACTCTCATTCCTTCTCCTTGGTCTCGGCGCGGTTCTTTCGTATGGCGCATTGTTGTGGCTCTGCAAGGGAGTGACGAAGGAGGAGGTGCAAATCATCCTTTCCGGGAGGAATCTCTCCCGCCAACAAGCGGTTGATCTCGGAGAAACCATTTCCTGATTCTCCGTGATCTTGTAGCCAGAGGGCGCTATGACAGAAAATCCGCTCGTCGCCATCATCGTGTTGAATTATAATGGGAGAGATTGCCTTCCTCTGGCTTTGCGGTCCCTGGAAACGCTCACTTATGAGCCGAAGCGGATCATCGTCGTGGATAATGATTCGAAAGACGGCTCCTTTGAAAATGCGCAAAAGGCATTTCCAAGGCATATTTTCATCAGGAATTCGGCGAATCTGGGGTTTGCGGGAGGCATGAATGCCGGTATCCGTGAGGCATTCCGATTGAATGCGAAATATGTGTGGCTCTTCAATAACGATGCGACGACCGATGCCTCCGCCTTGACCGAGATGGTCCTTTTTTGTGAAAACCGAATGGATGTGGGGGCGGCGAGCCCCATTATCACTGATCTGCGGGGAAACGAATGGTTTGCCGGCGGGAGCATATCGTACGGTCGTATGAGGGCTGTTCATGGGAATCGTCTTGATCGGCCGGGACGGAACGGGAATCCCTCCCGGAGCGAGTATTTGTCCGGATGCGCACTCTTCCTCCCCTCAGCGGTGCTCCAGGAGGTGGGGCTTTTGGATGAGCGGTATTTCCTCTATTATGAGGATGTGGATCTCTCGGTGCGGATACGGAAATCCGGGAAAGAGCTGTTCGTCATACCAAGGGCTCAGGTAATGCATGCGGAGCAGAGCGAACGGCACACGGCAGAGAAAATCTATCATCTCGTGTATTCGGGACTCCTTTTTTTTCACGGGCATACCCCGGGGTACCTGCGACCGTTGATGTGGATGTATGAACGCCTGCGTCGATGGAAGAATGCCCTGGATGTACGGCGTGGTCGGGAGAATGCCATGGCGGTCGCTCGTGCCTACAGAGACTATGATCGAAGAAAACATGAATGATCGTAAGGTTTCCCTCGTTTTCGTAAATTATCGGAGCATTTTTCATCTTTCCCGAGCCCTCCGGTTTCTTCGGGAGGACTCATTTCCTCTGGCGGAGAGAGAGATCATCGTCGTGAATCAGGATGGAGCCGAGCGGACGGCCATGAAGGCGCTCGCGGTACAGCAGGGATTTCGATTGGTACAAAGGGAGAATCTCGGCTTCGCCTCGGGAGCGAATGCGGGTGCCAAGTTGGCGACCGGAGCGTATATCGCCTTCCTCAATCCTGATGCGCGGTATTTCGCGGGAAGCATCGAGGCGATACGGCATATTTTCGAAACACAGCAAAAGGTGGGGCTCGTCGGCGCGACACTGTGCGATGCATCTGGTCGAAGTGAGGCATGGAGCAGAGGGAGACTCCTCACCATCGGGCGCTTGATACGGAACAACCTCTTTCCCAACAGCGTCCGTATCGGGAGGAAACACCGTGAGTCTGTCGATTGGGTGAGCGGAGGAGCATTGTTTGTCAGGAGGGAGCTGTTCCAATCCCTCGGAGGCTTTAACGAGGAGTTCTTTCTCTATTTCGAGGATATGGATCTATGTGCCCGAGCGAAACAGGCGGGTTTCTCTATCCGATCGAGCGGATTGCTTTCTTTTGCGCATGCGGGAGGCAAGAGCTTCGCGACGAAACACAGTCAAAAAACACATTTTTTCGATTCCCAGCAGAAATACTTTCGTCAGCACCGACCTTTTTGGGAACAACAGGTATTCTTTTTCTTGCGTATCATAAAAATATGGTAGAACGATCGGAGGTCGTGCCGACCGCGGTGTTTCTTTTCTTTCTCCTGCTCCCATTCCAATTCGCATTGGGAGCGACGGAGGGAGTCGATGTGGCGATGGCTCGCATCGGAGCCCTCGCGATAGGGATTTTGTTTCTGGCAGAACGATTGAGAAGCGGCTCATGGATACTTCCTCCGAGGAGGGACCTTTTTTTCCTCGCCGGGTTTCTCTTCCTCGCCGGATGCTCCCTGTTCTTTGCAAGGGAGCCGTCCTGGACTGCTCGGAAGATGCTGTTTCTCCTCTCATTTTTTCCGCTGTACTTCGTTTTCACGGATATTTTCTCTCGAAGAGGAGCCCCTCTCATCAGGCATATCGGCAAGGGGTTTTTTTTCGGATCGGTCGCGGGTGCGGTCGTTTCACTTTTCCAATTCGTGGCCCAATTCATCTTTTCCGTCGACCAGGTGCTCTCTTTCTGGCTGAGCAGGATATACCCTCTTTTCCTCGGAGAAGCATTTGCGCATGCGGTCGCCACATATCCGAGCCTTCTCGTGAATATCGCGGGGAAAACAATGCTTAGGGCGGTGGGAGTTTTCCCTGATCCGCATGTGGCGGCATTTTATTTCGGGATGGCGATACCGTTCGGGCTTTGGTTCGGGGCGAAAGCTCCTCGGGAGAAAAGGATATTCTATTTTTTCGGAACGGGCATCGTCTTTCTCGCCGATCTCTGCACATTTTCGCGCGGCGGGTATGTCGGGCTTCTTTCGGTGCTGATTTTTTTCGGTGCGTTTTCTTTCTCGCGCACGCGAGGGTACATATCGTTTCAACAGAAGCGAAAGATCGTATTGATCGCGTTGATCATTCTCAGCCTCTCCCTCTCCCTCGCGCCGGTACGGAATCGTTTCGCGGACATGTTTTCTGTGACGGATGGGTCCAATCGGGCGAGGATCGCCCTGTGGAGCGAGGCGCTGACCCATATCGGGGAGCGACCCTTGTTTGGGTACGGGCTCGGAAATTATCCATTGAAAGTAAAGCCGAGTGCAGAGTATCGCGAGCCGATCTATAGTCACGATATCTTCCTCGATATGGCGGCGGAGCTCGGAATCGTCGGACTCCTTCTTTTTCTGGGTATTTTTCTCTTTTCGGTTGGCATCTTTTTTGCTCGCGGAAGCTTGGCGAGTATCGCTCTGCCGGCTACGCTCGCGCTCGTCCTCTTCCTCGCGCATTCTTTCTTCGAGAACACGCTCTTTTCCGTGCATGTTCTTCCGGTTCTCCTGTTCCTTATCGCGACGATTGCATGGTATAACAGAGGGGATGAGAGAGAATAAATGGAGTCAAAAATTGTTGATGATATCGCTTCTCGCCGTCCCCCTCGCCGGTGTTTTCTCGGGGTGGCATGTGGGGATCTTTTCACTCCCGCTCTATGTGCCAGAAATTCTGACCCTGTTCGCCGGAGCGTTCTTGTTGAGCCAAAAAGATTTTCTGAGAACCATTTCTCTCCGGTATGATGTTTTTTTCTTCGCATTCCTGCTTATAGCCCTCGGACTCATCCTCTCCGCATCCGTTAACGATATGACCTGGCATGGGTATGGTCGTATCAAGAGCTGGTTTCTGTTTCCGCTTCTTTATGGGAGCATACTTGCCTTTTCCCTGAAGAAGAGAATGCTTTCAAGAGAAGGTATCCTCCGCGCAGTATTTTTTGGTGGCATATTTCTGGGGTTTTCGGCCATTCTGAGCATTATTGGTGGCGGCGGATTTTCGTATGACCACCGGCTCCATGGATTTTTCCCTTCCCCGAACCATCTCGCCATGCTCCTCGGGACAGCGCTTGTCGTGGGATTTTTTCTGGCACTTTCCTCTGATGTGAATCGAAAAATGGATCGGTATTCCGTGTTCTTAGGGGTATTGTTTCTTGGCGCGCTCCTTCTCCTTACGCAGTCTTACGCTGTTATTTTATCGGTGATAGGGATTTCAGGTATCGGCATAGCCTCCCAGAGACACTTCTTTTCCCGAAAGCGATTCGGTATTTTTTTCTTGGGGTGTGCGCTGTGCCTCGGGATACTCTTTCCCATCGGTCATCAGAAATGGCAGGACACCATCGCACTCGATGAGCGATCATCGCTTGCTTCGAGGAGCATGATTTGGCAGGCAGCACTCCGGATGATAGCGGATCATCCGCTTGTCGGTATCGGTCCGGGGAATTTTCAGCGCGAATACCTGCGGTATCAGCAGTATTTCCCACCGTATCTCGAGTGGGCCGTTCCTCACCCGCATAATGCATTCCTCGATCTGTGGCTCGAGGGGGGGGTGCTTGGCGTTACGGGATTTGCTCTCCTTTTTTGGTACTGGCTCTCATCCGCTACGAAGCATTTTTTTCTTCAAGAAAAAGAGGGTCTTCATCACATCCTCCCTCTCCTTCTCGGAATCTATTGTTTTCTGATCGGACTGACCGATGTCCCATTCCTTCGGAACGATCTCGCCTACTTTTTCACGATCGCCTTCGTCGTCAGCCGATCCCTCACAAATGTATCTGATAGGTCTTCCCGTCGCGGCGATTGAGGAAGTAGAGGATATCTTCTTTCGGCGAGAGGAAGAGATTGATACTGTCGAATTCCGTCCCGATATCGCTTCCCTCGATGATGCGCTCCCTTTTTCCGGTTTCGAAATCAAGTCGCCAGAAAGTGTCGGCGGTGAGGAGCTTTTTGGAAAAATAATCATTGGGAAGGACGATATTTTCCGGAAGCGAGCCCGGGAGGGCGTAGTAGAGGGACTTCCCGTCGGATGACCAGGTTGTTTTCGTGACGAGGGTCGGGATGATGAGCGGCATAAATTCGCCACCGTTTTTGTTCATGGTCGCAAGAGATATTTTGGAAGTCCCCTTTTCTCCCACGAAAGAAACGAGTACCCGTTCTCCATCGGGCGACCAGAGATAGTCTCCCCCGAAGCGATCGGCGAGGATGGTGCGCGTATTGGTTCCGGAAGAAGAAGCGGTCTGGAGGGTGCTTTTCTCCAGTCCATTCGGGCGATTCCAAAAGGAGACATCGGAACTTTTCGGTACCGGTGCGGTGAAAACATTTTTCACGGGGAGGGCGATGATTTCCTTCCAGTCACTCCCATCCGGATTGGAGATATTTACGCTCGCGGTTCCGGATTCGGAGGTGTATTGATAGAAAATCTTGTCACCGAGATTGGAAAAGGAAGGATATTTCAGGTTTTCTTTGAGCGGGAGCACCTCTTTCGATGAGAGGGTGATGAGATACCAGCGGAGAGCGGTGTTCTCGATAAGGACGAGCGCCTTCGTCTTATTCTTCGCCCAGATGACTTCCACTGGCGTACCAGGGAGCGTGTCGATGATGATACTCCCATCCCCCGTCACAGCCGATATTTTTTTCAGCGAGCGACTTTCGGTGGAGAAATAGGCGAGCTCCGTATCGGAGAGTGCCGTCGCGCCGACATTTTTTTCCGTGATGATCGGCTCTATTTTCGATGGAGGAGCGGGTTTCTTCGCGGTGTTGGCGAAGGTGTCTCCACCCAGCGTCTCTTTTGCGGGATCGGCGGCTTTCGGATCGAGCGGGTTGTTGCGATAGGCGAAACGATATACCCCGAAAAAAACAAGGGTAAGGAGGAAAAGCCCGAGGGAAATGAAGAAAAATGTTTTCATACCTAGAGACTACAACAATTCGTTTGGTCACTGATATGGATATGAGGGTGTGGTCCAGTTGTCTCATCATTGACCCTCCCTCCACAGGCGCTACCGGCTTTTTTCAGGCTATCAGCTATGGATAAATCCATTCCGCCACTCGCATTCTTGACGGAGAAGTCAGCGGCGTGAGATTTGTTGCAGTCACTGCTTTTCTGTGAAGCCCCGCCGCCATAGTGGCAGGAGGTTTGGCCGTGAGCGCAGGGGGGTCTACCCCAGCTATTTTTGCACTTGTCGAAGCCCTGGCTATCAGAAATACTCGTTATCTTCGCGCTTGGATATTTCTGCTGCATACAAGCGAGCACATCAGAGAGCTTTTGTGAGGCATCATTGCACTGGGAAGTGCTGATGCCGGATACAGAGAGTCCCCCGCAACCACTGCCACTCCCGGCCGGTGGCGCTCCGGCAGGAGGTGTGCTCGGCGGAGTACCAGTGTCAGCGCTCCCTCCAGACGGCATGGAGACACTCGGGAGTTTCAGATTCACGAGATCGGGATTGATGACATAGAGGATGAGGTAGGAGGTGAGGGCGAGGATGAGTCCGATGAGGGCGTCCTGCATGATGCTTTTCGCCGAACCGGTTTTCGAGGTATTGGCGGCGGAGAGCATGTACATGAAAGCACCGACGAGGAACATGAAGAGGGCGCAGAGCCCGACGATCCAGATGGCGAGTTTGTACACGGCGCTCAAATATGCCGCGAGATTGAGGTTCGTCGAATCAACACCGGGGATTTTCTCGAGGAGAGTATAGTTGAGCTTTGGATTTATTGATGCCGTGGCATTCGGATCTATAATACAGCATACTTGATAAGAACCCCCCGAGCACATCTGGGAAGAATTGGGTGCCTCATTGGTATTGCAACTATTTGTTCGACAAGTGCCACTGCAGGATGGGGCTATCTGAGAGGAACAGCAACTCTCGCCAGTATTAGAACACACGCCGTTTGCGGAAACCCTATTTTGAGAGGAGCATGTCCCAGAAACACATACTCCACCAATCGTCGAACAAGACGAGCTACTCGTTTGTCCTGATTTTAGGTTTCCCGGTGCAACAAGGGTGCCATTATTTGCTGTTTTCTCAGGAAAATCACCATTATTCCATTGGGAATAAAATGTATTTTGGGCATCGGACTGATTATTCGCTGTTACTGGATTTCCATCCGAATCAGTCGAGGTGACAGTCCGGCAACAATAGAGGTTCGTATTGCCAAGGCACTCGCCAACGACGAATTGGTTTGCATTTTTGCAGTTTGGCGTACCGATAGTATCTTTTTCACAGGCAGCACTCCCCCCGAGAGCCACGCACTCAGCAGGAGAAAACTTGAGTGAGCCTACAGCCTCCTCCCCCTGTACTCGCGGTATGCCACAGATGGTTAAGATGGAAAGCAAGACTAAAACAGACAATTGTATTTTCGAGAAGTGCATCATATCATTTTACACCCAGTATACAACAAAACGAAAAGTCCGACGATACCTCACCGGACTTTTTGGATGTATTGTTTCTTTTCCGAACTCTCTTTCCTAACCTCTAAACTCTTCCTCTAGAAGTCCCAGCTCCCATTCAAACTCGAAGACTGCGTATAATTGACGACGGTCGTTTCGAAGAAATTGCCCTTGTCGCTATTGGTGTCCTGCAATCGGTCGAGGTGTTTGTAGGGATTGTCGATCGTTTCGGGGTAGAGCGGATCCATATTGATCATGGCGAGGCGCTTGTTGGCAAGCCACCGGGTGTAATTTTCCGTCGTCTCACCATTGATACCCGGGATGCGATCTCCGAGTATGTGCTTCCCCCACTCGATTTCCTGATCTACCGCATCCGTCATCATCTCGCGAATGACTGCCTCATCGAAAATATCGGGGAATTCTTTTTTTATTTCGCGCAGGAGATTGGAGAAGATGGTGATATGGGTGAGCTCATCGCGGCGGATATAGCTGATCATGCGTCCGGTCGCGAGCATTTTCATATTATCCGTCAGGGTGTCGAAGAAGGCGAATCCGTTGTAGAAGTAGAGCGCTTCGAGGAGGAAATTCGCTACCACAGCGCGGAAAAATGTCTTGTCCGTGGGCGACTCGATGAAATCCTGGTAGATTTGACCGATATATTCATTTCTTTCAAGCAGTATCTTGTCGGTACGCCAGAAATAATAGATTTCGTCGCGCTCCTTGCTCTCGACGACGGATTCGAGGATGGTGGCGTAGGATTGGGAGTGGATGGCCTCCTGGTAGGCTTGGATGGAGAGAATGAGATTGACTTCCGGTGAGGTGATATAGTCCGAGAGATGTGGGAGATTCACGGTCTGGATGGAGTCGAGGAAGATGAGAAAGGAGAGAATCCCTTTGTAGGCATGCTGTTCTTCGGGCGAGAGGTCGGTATGGAACATGCGCGCATCGTCTTTCAGCCCGGAAACTTTTTCCGGTACCCAGAAATTGCCGATCATGACCTGATAGAGGGATTTCGCCCAGGGGTATTTCACGGCGTTCAGGTTGAAGAGCCCCGTGGTAGATCCCTTGATAATGGTCCTCGCCTCGACAGCGTCGTCTCCCTTCGGATTGAAGAGGAGATTTTGGAGCATTTTTTCGGTCATATTAGTGTAGAGTTTAGAGAGTTTGTAGAGGGGTATTTCATTTCAGCGGACGCACCGCTCAAAAAGCGGAACGACCGTTGAAATGAAATACCCGCAATCGCTCCCGGTGCATTTGTATATTTGTGCTTGGATTTGTAATTTGTAGGTTATCCGCTACAGGAAACGCAGTTTTCCTTGATTTCACCCGAGAGACTCCGAACATAGTAGACGGTCTTTATACCCTGATTCCATGCGGACAGATAGTAGGTATAGAGCTGGGCGGGACTGGTTTTCGACGGATCGATCATCCATTCAAAGCTGATGCTCTGGTCTACCCAAGCGTAGATGACCGCCATCATACTGATCACATCGGGCATGTCCATATTCACATATTCCTTGTAATACCAGAAGTTTTCCTTGGAGAGTTTCGGCGCGACACGAACCGTCGGTGCGGAGAGGTTTGTTTCGACGAAGTATCGCTTGTAGATGGGGAGGAGCGCGGCGGTGGTGCCGACGACTCCCGCGGTCGAAGTGTTCGGCGCCGGCGCGGTATGATAGGCAAATCGTACGCCATGCGCCTTCATATCATCAAAGAGTTTCGCCCAGTCTCCTTTGAACGGAGTGTTTTTCTCATACCAGGATCGATCGCGTCCGAGCAGTATCCCTTTGGAGTATTCGCTTCCCTCGTAGAGAGAGTATCGCCCGCGCTCTTTCGCGATATCGACGGAAGCCCGATAGGTATGGAAGGTGTATCGTTCGAAGAGCCGATCCACTTCTTCCCGCGCTTCAGGCGTGTCATAGGCGATCTTTCTCGTCGCGAGGTATTCGGCGAGACCGAGGTAGCCGAGGCCGACACTGCGATATCGCATGGCCGTCCGCTCGGCTTCTTTGATCGGGTAATAGTTGAGCGTGATGACATTGTCAAGGATGCGCATCACGACCGGGAAGACATCGGCGATGACGGAGGGTTCATGAACGGTCGCGACATTGATCGAAGCGAGGTTGCAGACGACGAGATCGCCCGGATCGTATTTGATCATGATCTTGCCGTCCTCGATGGTCTCCTCGAGGAACTTGCTCGCAGAGGTATTCTGGCAGATTTCCGTGCAGAGCTGGGTCGAATAGATATTGCCCACATGCCTGTTTGGGTTGAGGCGGTTGACGGTGTCGCGGAAGAAGACATAGGGCATGCCGGTTTCCACCGTCGTTTTCAGGAATTTCTTGAAGAGCTCCTTCGCGGGAACGGTCTTTTTCATAGTGAGTCGGGCATCCTTTTCCAACTCGAGATAGAAAGCATCGAATTCCTCATTGAAGAAGTCTTGCAGGGATTTCCCATAGAAACTCTTCACCTCATGTGGATCGAAGAGCGACCACTCGCCTCCCGCTTCGAGTCGTTTCATGAAGAGGTCAGGAATGGAGACCGCGGGGAAAATGTCGAATGCCTTTGATCGTATGTCGCCCGTTTCGGTCTGTAGGTCGAGAAAGTCATGGATGTCGCAGTGCCAGATATCGAGCGTGACGGAGATGGCACCCAGTCGCGACCCGAGCTGATTGACGGCGGAAGCGGTATCGTTGATGACTTTGACCCAGGGATTGACGCCTCCGGACATGCCGCGGACATTTCTGATCATGCCGCCGCGTGCGCGGATATTGCCGAGATACACGCCGACTCCGCCGCCGAATTTCGAGATCTGCGCCATGTTCTCGATCGCATGGTAGATACCGCGGAGGTCATCGTCCACATTGATCTTGAAACAGCTGGAGAGCTGGTTGTAGTTCGTCCGGGCATTGAGGAGGGTCGGTGTCGGGAGAGATATGCGCTGTTTGGAGCAGTGCTCGTAGATTTTCAATGCGAAGGCGAGGCGAGATTCTTTCTTCTCCGGTATGGCGAGAAAGAGTGCGAGTGTCATGTACATTTCTTGCGGGAGTTCCTTCACAATCTTGTTCGGATTGAGGAGGTATCGCTTGATGAAGGAAACGATGGTGGTGTATTCATAGCTCTCATCCGTCGCCATGGAGAGGTGTCGCCCTGCAGTGAGGATGTCCTCTGGCGAATAGTATTCATAGAAATCCTTGTAGTAGAGCCCGTTTTTGATATAGTCATCGAAGAATGCTTTGTAGGCTTTTGGGGAGTAAATTTCTTTCTGAGTGAGACCGCGGTTTTTCGTCGCCTGCTTGTAGAGCCCTCCGAGAAGTATGCGGGCGGCGACATTCTGCCAGATGATATTTTCCACGGTGACGAGGTCGATGCAGGTTTTGACGAGCATTTTCTCGATATCGGCGGTTTTGATGTCTTCCACGAGGTTTTTCTTGAAGGCATCCATGAGTTCTTCGAATCGGCAGTGCGCCTCGAATCCCTTGGCGGCGCGATCGAAAACAAGACGGAGCTTGCGGAGGTCGAAGGTTTCTTTCGATCCGTCGGACTTGGTCACCTTGAGGGTCTGTTTCTCGAATTCACGGACGAGCTGTTCCTTCTTTTCTTCGCGCTCCTCATTGCGCTGTCCCCGGTAGAGAATATAGGCTTTCGCGACTTCGAAATGATCTGTTTTCACCAGATGTCGCTCGACGACATCCTGAACATCCTCGACTGAAGGGATCCGATTGATGAAAATATCATTGAAGACATGCTCGATATCGTGGATGACCGCATCGGTCACTTCCGGGATGAAGTCCTTGTCTATTTCGCCGACCGCGTCGCAGGCAAGCTCGATGGCATGATCGATGCGGGTCCGGTCGAAATCGATGATTTCCCCGTCGCGTTTTTTGATTTTTTCGATGGGCATAGAGGAAGAGATTAGAGATGAGAAGTGAGGTGAGAGGGAGAAAGAACTTCTCCGAGAGGTATCCCGAATGTATTGAAAGAGGATATTTTTTGGAAGAAGGTTATGCTGTGAGTCGGGATTCGACAGTGCGCCAATCAATGGCACTCATGAATGTCGAGAGGTAATCGGCTCTCTTGATGCCGTAATCCAGCATGAAGGCATGCTCGAACACATCCATGACGAGAAGTGGATTCGTCCCGGCGAGGTGTCCGCCATCATGCTCGTTTACCCAGATATTGAAGAGCGCCCCGGTTTCCGTGTCCTGCGCGAGGACGACCCAGCCGATGCCTCGCATCGCGCCGATGCCGAGGAATTTTTTCTGCCAGTTCTCAAAATCTCCGAAAGCCGTTTCGATCGCCTTTTCGCAGGCTCCTGCGGAGAGGGTGGTCGGCGTTTTCGATATGTTGCCGAAATAGAGTTCATGGAGTCGCATCCCGTTCCATTCCCAGCCGAATCGGCGCTTGAGCTCGGAATATTCCGGAGTCCCGGGCTCTTTGGAATCGAGGAGTTCGAGGAGCGTATTGGTGTTTTTCACATATCCCTCGTAGAGCGCGAAGTGATTCGTAAGGAGGGCATCGCTCATCCCGGGGAGTCCGAGGATATGATCGAATTTTTTTGGTGTGTATGTCATAGTATTGATTATATTTTCCCGACGAGGTCGATACCGGGCTTCAATGTCTTGTCTCCTTTTTTCCAGTTGGCGGGGCAGACTTGACCTGGATGCTCCTTAACGAAAATGGCGGCTTCGAGTTTGCGGAGCGTTTCTTTGGCATTGCGACCGATGGAATTGGAGTTGATCTCGATCGCTTGGAGAATCCCTTCGGTATCGGCGATGAATGTGCCACGCAGGGAAAGACCTTCTTCGGGGATGTAGACACCGAATGCTCTGGCGAGTTTCGCGGTCGGATCGGCGGCCATGGGATAGGTGATCTGCTTGATGGCCGGAGAGAAGTCGTGCCATGCCTTGTGGACGAAGACGGTATCGGTGCTGACGGAGATGACTTCCGCGCCGAGCGCTTTGAAGGCGTCGTAGTTTTGTGCGAGCTCTTCGAGTTCGGTCGGGCAGACGAAAGTGAAATCGGCAGGGTAGAACACGACGACAACCCATTTCCCCAGGAGATCCGAGAACTTCATTTTCCGGAACGATTCATCCTGAAAATACTCGAATTCGAAATCAGGAACGGCCTGTCCGATGGTAAGCGGCGAGAGTGTCTCTGTTTCCATATCTTTGTTTGAAAAAATTATAAGCAACGGTTCATATACTCATGTTGTATACGCGGTGAGAATGTGAACAGTTACTGAGGTCATGGTGATTTTTTTTTGTGACGCCGTATCATCATAGATGACCCTCTTTTCCTCTGTCAAATATCCTCTCTGGAAGCATGCTACCGGAACACAAAAATCGAAAAATGCAAGACTTCAAATGGAAAAGAAACAATATATGGTAGTGGAAACTTCGCGGGAGACACAAGATGAATTTTTTGGTCATTCTCTTTGGTGAGCAGAAAAACTACGGAGAGACCGCTGTTCGCCGGCGGATGGCAGAATATGAGGAGGGCATG
>CAYOIM010000005.1:25200-29685 GCA_964404075.1 uncultured Bdellovibrionales bacterium
GATGTTTTCTTGCTGGCGCGGTTGCGGGCGGATTTTCCCGAGCGGACTTTTTTTCGCGCGGAGGCGATCTCGCTTGTGCGCGAGAAGGAAGTGCTCGTGTCGGGGAAGAGGGGGAAGCCGAGTATGACCGTATCGCTTGATGATATCGTTTCGGGTATATGGGAGGAACGATTGCCGGAGCGGAGGAAGGTGTCTGCGTCGCCAGAACTTATTCCCCGGGTGCTGTTTGTCAATGAGCATTTCCGTGTTTTGGAGAAGCCCGCCGGATTGCAGGTGCATCCTTCGGAAAAGCGAGAGCCGAATACGGTTCTGTCCTGGCTGAAGCGAGAATTTCCGGGAGAGAGTGCCGCGCTTTCGGAGGAAAACCGGTTTGGTATCGTCCATCGGTTGGACAAAGAGACCTCCGGACTCATCTTGGTGGCGAGAACGCACGACGCGTGGGAATCCCTGAAACAGCTGTTTCATGACCGAAAAGTGGAGAAAATGTATTATGCCTTGGTTTTCGGACACCTTGCTTTGAGAAAGGGAAGTATTGACGGGGATATCATTTCCGTGGAGCATTCGCTCCGTCGGCGGGTGGCGTCACTACGGGATGTTTCGAAAAAACGAGCCGCTTGTACGGAATATGAGGTGGAAAAACGCTTCAGGGAATTCGATCTGGTCAAGGTGTTTCCGAAAACGGGGAGGACGCACCAGATTCGCGTGCATTTCTTGTCCGTGGGGCATCCGATTGTCGGCGACAAGCTCTACGGACATCGACTGACGAAGCGGTTGGCGCGAGAGTCTGCCGTACCGGAACGGCAATTGCTCCATGCGGCAGGGCTTCATTTCACGCTTTTCGGTGAGGAATATTCCTTCGAATCCCCTCTCCCGGAGGATTTTTCATCCTATTTGAAAAAACTCATTCCATTGGATGAGTGATGAGACGGGGTTGACCCCGCACCTAGCTGGCACTTTGGGAGACTAGTGTATCATGCTTTTCGTGCGGAGAATACTGATAAGCATCAAGCGGATTGTTTTTTGGCCCCTTTGGCGCTGTGCCAAATAGGTGCGGGGTTGACGAAATCAAGGAATAGGACTAGGATGGACATGTTTTGGGCACCCTTGATGGGGATCCATTTTTTTACTTTTGAGATGCCGTTATGCACAAGAAACTCATAGCATTCAACCAGGAACTTCGGAAAAAGGTCTCTCTGCCGGAATTGCATCCGGGAGATATGATCAAGGTGTATCGCAAGATCAAGGAAGGCGACAAGGAGCGGCTCCAGGTGTTTCAGGGCATGGTGATCGCCATCAAGGGAGGACAGAGCTCATCCCTTATGGTGACTGTCCGCAAAGTTTCCTTCGGCATCGGTGTCGAGCTGGTGCTCCCATTGCTCTCCCCTGCTATCGAGAAAATCGAGATTTTGAAGAGTACGAAAGCCCGCCGATCCAAACTGTATTTCGTTCGTGAGAAATCCGCGAAGGTGCTCTCGAAAAAACTTCGCGAAGTCGGATTGAAGGGGAAGTCGCCTGTTGCCATTGAAGAGGAGTTTCTGACAGAGGAGGCGGAAATGGTAGAGGAGACAAGAGAAGCAGCTGATGCCGATACTACCCCAACAGAAGTAATCGAAGCGAAGGCGTAACTTTTTTGTTAGAGTGAGCTACTTGGTATACACAGTGCATTTGAGGTATACTGTGTGTAGTATGAAAATCACAAAGCCGGAATCAAAAAGCGCAGTCTTGCAGTGGTCATCAGACCTTGCTTACGCCGTCGGGTTACTTGTAACCGATGGGAGCTTATCAAAAGACGGCAGACACATCATCCTGGTCTCTAAGGATCGAGAGCAACTTACTAATTTTTCCAAAGCAATAGGGAGACAATCGCTCCCAATAGACCGGACAAAGTCCGGATATACGGGTCAGTATGTGCCACGAATACAATTCTCTGACGCGATGCTCTATCGGTTTTTGATGAATATTGGGCTCACGCCAAATAAGACAAAAACGATAGGGAAAATCTTGATGCCAGAGGAATACTTTTTTGATTTTTTGCGAGGGCATCATGACGGAGATGGTTATTTCTATTCTTACTTCGACCCCCGTTGGCCATCGAGTTTCATGTACTATCTCTCCTTCGTCTCATCCAGTAAGCGACATATAGATTGGATACGATCCCAACTGAAGTCCTCTCTTGATGTATGGGGGCATATAACACGAGATCAGAAAAAGACCGTATATAATCTCAAATATGGGAAAAAAGAGGGACTTAAGGTTTTAGAAAGGATGTATCGCAATAAAGAGGCAATATGTTTATCTCGAAAAAGGTTGAAAATTATTCAAGCATTAGGTAAGATAGGAAAGTGTCTCTGAGAAATATGCCCAGGTGGGGAAATTGGTAAACCCACTACCTTGAGGTGGTAGCGCCGTAAGGCTTGCTGGTTCGAGTCCAGTCCTGGGCACAGATAAATGAAGTAAGTAAAGGGTGGATAATGGCTGGCAGAGGCCAGCTTTCTTCTTTTGGAGGATAAGAGGGATCGGCTCAGTCTTGCCCCGTCACATCTTTGGATGATTAGCTCAGCTGGTTAGAGCACCTCGTTTACACCGAGGGGGTCGCTGGTTCGAATCCAGCATCATCCACAGTTGTGACGGGGTGAAATGAGAGCACCTCGTTTATTCACCCCGCACCAAATGGGGACGATTAGCTCAGTTGGTTAGAACATCTCATTTACACCGAGAGGGGCGCTGGTTCGAATCCAGCATCGTCCACAGGTGATTTGGTGCAGGGCAGGCCGAGGGAGTCGGGGGTTCGAATCCCTCAGCACGCACAGGCGGTTGATATATTGATGTATTGTTGTAGAGTAAAGACAGTTACAATACAATATGCCGGAGTAGCTCAGTGGTAGAGCAGAGGACTGAAAATCCTTGTGTCGGCAGTTCAATTCTGCCCTCCGGCACCACAGAGACAATAAATTGAACCCATAGTATACTGATCTGTGTATTGTGGGTTTCGTTGTATAAGTATGAAAGATCGGGTCCGTAGCTCAGGGGTTAGAGCGGGCGACTCATAATCGCTTGGTCGCTGGTTCGATTCCAGCCGGACCCACCGACTTGTCAGAGTGAAGAAGCTGGGATACAGTATGAGTGGCAATTAGCGGGTATCGTATAATGGTTATTATATAACCTTGCCAAGGTTGAGAAACGGGTTCGATTCCCGTTACCCGCTCAGAAAAACAAAGAAACCCGGATTTTTTCCGGGTCGCTTTGTTTTTCTGGGTAAGGGGAGTCGAAGGGTGTGAGTCGAATACGAGCGGGCGAGTATTCTGTGTGTAGCGCCCCGGCTTTTCGTCGGAGCGAAAAGGATTCCCGTTACCCGATTTTATGAAGGAAAAACTGGCTGTGCCGGTTTTTTCGTTGCTGTGATACAATGCAGAGGAAATCGTTTAATGAAATGGTATGTCTGAGAATATGCCGGGGGTGAATCCTCCTGTTGAGATGAAGAAGAGACTGGATGATTTGAGGGCGACGGATAGCGAATATGTTGACTCCGTGGTGGTACTCGCAAAGAAAGAGGATACATTCCGGACTGAATATTTGGATCAGGGGGTGCCTGGTACGGATGCAATGAAAAGAAACCGAACCGCGGATGCGTTTTCCGATGAGGTGTTGAAAACCATGGAGGCGGAACGGACCAATGGAGTGGATGCCCTGACAGGACTTCTCAATAGGGCGGCTCTCGACAGGGAGCTCCCGCGGTTTTTTAGTAGAGAAATACGAGAAGAGGGAGGAAGAGGGTCTCTTCTCATGGTTGATTTTGATCATTTCAAGAGAATAAACGATGAACATGGACATTTGGCCGGAGATGATGCCTTGCGCCAGATGGCGAAGATTCTACGGGATATGGTTCGACCGCTCGATAGAGTCTATCGGTATGGAGGAGAGGAATTCGTGGTGTACCTCCCGAAGACCAGTGTGTATGATGCAGAGAAAGTAGCCGAGCATATCCGGAAAGCAATTGAGGGGACACCTATTGAGGTGGTTGATGCGAATCAGGTGAAACATCCCCTGAAGAAGACGGTGAGTATCGGCTGCGTTGGTCTAGATACGGTCGAGGTCAGGAAGACCTACCAGCATCTTTTTGATATAGCATCACAAAAAAAGCCTCTTCCCGCGGATGATGTCAATGCGCTTATAAAAACACTGATTGGATATGCGGATGTCGCTGTGTATGTCGCGAAGGTTGGTGATAGTACAAATCCGGATGCATTGAAGAGGAAGGAGCATAATAGAAATCAGGTTGTTGTGTATAGGGATGGTCTGTCAAAAAAGAGTCTATAGAAAAAAAGTAATGTCCATCTTTCGCCAAAAAAACGAGACTCGCAGGGGTCTCATTTTTTTATTGCCTCGAATAAGCCACTCTCATTACTTATACAGAGAAATACACGAGGAAATGATGGGCTGGAAATAGAATAAAGCCTATTATAAGCCATAAATGGTGTAAATCTA
>CAYOIM010000006.1:0-3220 GCA_964404075.1 uncultured Bdellovibrionales bacterium
AAACAGGGGTTGAACCGCTGTTTTTCTCGTTGAACCAGGCGTGGTAGACGATGGGAATGAAGAAGAGCTTCATGAATCCGGAGAGGAGGAGTCCGGCGATGATGGCTCCTCCGAGTCCTCGCCAGATCGGATCCGCGAGGGTGATCGGAATGAGTCCGACGATGGTCGTCATCGCGGTCAAGAGAATTGGTTCGAGCCGACTCGCCGCCCCATCCGAGACCGCCTGGTCGACGGGCATGCCCGCTTCGAGGTTTTTGTTGATCTTGTCCACCATGATGATGGAATTGTTGACGACGATGCCGAAGAGCGCGAGGACACCGATGAGCGCCGGAAAGGAGAGTGGGATTTTGAGAATTGCGAAAAAGAGGAAGACGCCGGACACCGCGAGCGGAATGACGAGGAGAACGATCATCGCTTTTCGATAGGACCCGAGCTGGAGTACCATGGTGCCGCCGATGAGAAAGGACGAAAGGATCATCGCGAGGAGGATCGACTTCACTGACTTATTGTTCTCTTCATTCACGCCGCTGGTTTTGGAGTTGTAGCCTTCCGGAAAGTCCAGTGTCTTCACGAAGTCGAGGAGTTTCTTGTTCGTTTCGCTCACCGAGACATTTTTCGCGAGTCCCGCGGAGATCTTCAGTGTCCGTTTGCCACCTTGCCTCGTGATGCGAGATAAGCTCGGTTCGAGGGTGAATGTTCCGAGAGTCTGGAGGGGCACACTCTCACCTTTTGGTGTCATGACGGAGAGTGATTCGAAAATCGACGGATCAGGAAATCGTTTCGAGAAGAGTCTGAGTGTGACCTCGGTAGATTCTGTGGAGTGATCGAGCCTGAGGTCATCCTTCACGGTGATTCCTTCTGTGGATCCGGCGTGGAGAAGCGAAAGGATGGTATCGAGAGAAATGTTTTTTTCCGCGAGGAGGGCGGTATTGGGAAGGAAGACGAGTTTTCCAGATCCGTTTTCTGGCGTTATTTTCACATTGCTCGTTCCGGGAATATCTTGGAGGAATGTGACGATGGACTCCGCAATCGGACCGAGTATCCCGATGTCCGCACCGCGGAGTTCAATTTCGATATCCGATCCCGCGGGCGGTCCGCCCGAGAGGACGGCGACCGAAATTTTTCCCATTTCGAAATGTTCGAGCCGTTCTTTCACTTCTCGTTCGATATCGAATACGGAGCGATCGCGCTCTTTGTGCGGGGTGAGACGAATACTCACGAGCGAGCGATTCGGATCGGATGCGCTTCCCTGATTATCCGTCGGTATGTCCCTGCCGACCTGTGCCGTCGCGGTCATTATCTCGGGGATATCCCGTGTGGTT
Organism: uncultured Bdellovibrionales bacterium; assembly: GCA_964404075.1. Classification (GTDB taxonomy): domain Bacteria; phylum Patescibacteriota; class Minisyncoccia; order Moranbacterales; family UBA1568; genus CAYTED01. Next base: position 1,323 of record CAYOIM010000006.1, read on the forward strand.
TCGAGGATTTTCTGACCGGCGAGTTCGCTCCGATCGGCGGTCGTACCGATCGGAAGTTCGACTCCCACGAAGAGGATGTCCTCATCGGACTTGGGGAAGAATTCATTCACGACGAATCCGAGCGGGAGCAGAAAGTATGAAAAGAGAGCGACACCGATGACGATGGCGAATGTTTTCCGTCTCGCCGTTTTCGACGCGAGGAGCCGGAGGATGAATCGTTCGTATTTCAGCGCGAGCGGGGTCAGCGAGATGATGCCATGATCCGCAAAGTTTCGGAGAAGAATCGCGAGCCGTCCGAGTCGCGGGGAGGTTCGTACGATGCCGTCCCATTTATTTCGGATGATTTTCCAGCCGAAGAAAATCACCCCGATCCAGAGAATGATATCGATGGCGAGTATGGTGGAGGGTACGAGGAAAAAGGGGAGTGTGATGATGCCGATACCCAGTATCAATCGGAAAAATATACGGACTCTTCGCGGTGTTTCCGTTCCGAAGAGGGCGGCGATGATGGGGAGTATGAGGAAGAGCGCCGCGAATGCGGAGACCGCGAGGGTCGTCGATACGACGATCGGTATGGCACGGATGAATTCGCCGATGATGCCGGTCGCGAGGAGGAGGGGGACGAATGCCCAGATGGTCGTGAGGGTCGTCGCGAAGATGACACCGCGAAAATCACGATAGACGAGGAGCGCGGTCTCCCATGGCGTGAACCGTTCGGTGCGGAAGTAACTCGTGAAGGCGGCCGTGATGACGATGGTGTTGTCGACTAGGATGCCGAGCGCGATGAGGAGCGAAAAGAGAACCATGAAATTGATCGCGAGTCCGAATGCCTGGATCACCGTGAAAGTGACCAGGAACGCGAAAGGGATGGAAATCGCCGCGATGAGGGACTGTCTGATGCCGAAAAAGATGAAAAGGAGCAGGAGCACGAGCAGGGTAGTCACGAGGAAGTCCCGCGTCAGTTCACCGAATTGCCGATCGATCTGATCGGGTCCATCGAGGATGATCGATGACCGGAGCGAGAGATCCCGTTCTGACCGTTCGAGCTCCGCCTTGATATGTTTCCCCGTGACGGTGATATCCGTGGTATCTGTTTTGAAGATATTGAAATATACCGCGCGTTGCGCAGGGATATCCGGAGAGGCGACAAAGACCGTGTTCTCCGTCGCGAGTGGTTCCGCACGGATGTCGGCGATCTGCGAGAGCACGATGGTGTTCGCACCGGCGCGTATCGGAAGCGCGCGGATCGTATCGATGTCGACGGCGGGGGATCGGATATTGACCGAGAGTGACAGGGCATCGCTCGTCATAATACCGGCAGGGAGATCGGTGAGCGCTTCCTCAATCGTTCCGGAGAGTTCCGATATTGAGAGGCGTTCTCTCTCGAGGACTTCGGGGCGTATGACGATGGAAATATTTTTTTTCAGCAATCCGTCTTCGGTGACTTCGCGGACGCCGGGGATTTCCTTCAGGCGTCGCTTCATCTCGGTTGCGTTTCCAGTGAGGGGGACATTTTCATTCGTACCGGTGACCGCGACCTGCATGATCGGTTCATTCTGGAAATCGAGCACCTGTATGATCGGGGTTTTCGCATCATTCGGAAGCGATGAGAGGGAGTCCACCGCGGATTTCACATCCGCCTTCGCCGTCTCCGGGTCGATGCCCGATTCGAATTCGATCGTGATGGTCGAGATACCCGTTCCTGAGGTTGAAGAAATTTTCTCCAGTCCGTCGAGTCCGTCGAGAGCGTCTTCGAGTGGGATGGTGACGAGCGACTCGACATCTGCCGAATCCGCGCCCGGGAGTGCGGTGCTGACGAAGACGATGGGTATGCGGATCTTTGGATTGAGCTCTCGTGGCAGGGTCAGGAAACTCGCGAGTCCGATGCCGGAGCAGAG
>CAYOIM010000006.1:3320-9205 GCA_964404075.1 uncultured Bdellovibrionales bacterium
GAGGAGCGCGAGGGATGATGGCACTTCGGCGCGGATGAGGGAGCGCGGTGTCGTGCCGACGATCGTCGCAATCGGCGTGCCGGGCGTGACGAAGTCCCCTCGAGAGACGAGGAGCGCTTCGACCTTTCCGGAGAACGGCGCGAACGGCGCGAATGACTGCTCGCCGGATTTGGCGATATCGACATTGAGTTCCGAGATGATGCGTTTCAGGTCGAGATTCTCCCTTCCTATTTTTGCATTCGCTTTGGCGAGACTTTCTTTTCTCCCGCTCGTCGTCTCACTCTCGGAAATTCTTTTGTTGAGATCGAGGATTTTCTCTTCGGTCGTGCGAGTCTTTTTCGTCGTCGAGAGTTCCGCTTCGGCGATCATGCGAGCAGTCGTCGCGGCGCTCGGAGCGATATGAACGAGCGATACTCCTCTTGATACCGAAGATCCCTCCTTGACGGAGATAGTATCGATGACTCCGGAGACCGTCGCTGTTATCGTGCTCACATGTTCGCGATTGAGCGTGCCGATGATGGTGCCGATCGGCGTATCCTTCCCAACTTCGAAAACAGACACCTGTCTCGGTGCAGATTCCGTTTCAGAAGCGGTATCGATCGTCTGCGGGGTCATCGCCTGGCGGATGAAGAAAAATGCGAGGAGCAGTATCGCTCCCGCGAGAAAGGCCGTGAACGGTCGCTCCATGCCGAACCGCTTGATGGGCTGAAACGGGGTGAATAGGGTCGGTATTTTCATAGAAAATGAGTTAATATTGAGGTTGTTCAGAATACCTTTTTTGAGCGAAAAAGTCAATGCGTGCGAGTCGCTCCGTTTCGTCGTATACTGAGCATGGTAAGGATGATGTTTTGTATGAAAAAAACAACCATTATTTCGTGGAATGTGAACGGAATCCGTGCGGCGGAGCGCAAGGGTCTCGTTTCGTGGTTGGAGGAAAGCGGATACGATATCGTCTGCGTGCAGGAGACGAAGGTGTTTGACGAGGGTGTGCTTTCGGAGAAATTGCTTGCACCGGATGGGTACACGGCATACTTCCATTGTTGCAAGGAGCGGAAGGGGTACAGCGGCGTCGCGGTGTATACGAAGATTCCGCCGGTCAGGGTGAGGACCGATTTCGGGAAAAACCTCCTCTCGCGCGAGGGACGGGTGATCGAGCTCGAATTTCCGGAGTTCACCCTCCTCAATATCTATTTCCCGAATGGTGGATCGGGCGACGAGCGACTGCAGTATAAGATGCGTTTCTATGATGAGTTCTATGAGTACATCCTCTCGCTGAAGGACGAGGGGAAGAGAGTCATCTTTTGCGGGGATGTGAACACTGCGCACAATGAGATCGATCTCTCTCGGCCGAAAGAGAATGCGACGGTCTCGGGATTCCTTCCGATCGAACGCGCCTGGATGGATACCCTGGCACCCGTCGGATTTCATGACAGTTTCCGGAAATTGTACCCGAACGAAGTGAAATATTCCTGGTGGGATATGAAGACCCATGCGCGGGAGCGCAATGTCGGTTGGCGCATCGATTATTTTTTCGTGAGCGAGAGCGTACTCCCTGCGGTCGAGGATGCGTTTATCCTGACGGAGGTCGTTGGGTCGGATCATTGTCCGATCGGAATTACGGTGAAGGTTTGAGTATGTTCGGGAAAGACATCATTCGATCGCTGGAGGAAGGCGGAGTCGGTATCATACCGACGGATACGCTCTATGGCGTGGTGGCGAGCGTGTGGAGTGCATCGGCTATCGAGCGAGTGTATGCTGTGCGAAAAAGGGATTCGGATAAGCCGTGCATCATACTCATCGCGGATATTTCCGATCTCGAGACATTCTCGATCTCGCTTCCGATGAAGGAGCGAGTGTGGCTGGAACAGGTGTGGCCCGGGAAGGTGAGCGTGCTTCTCCCGTGCTCGGATACCGCTCTGCAATACTTTACTCGTGGTACGGGATATTTGGCTTTTCGTATTCCGGATGATGATGCATTGCGGGCTTTACTCCGCGAGACGGGACCGCTCATCGCGCCGAGTGCGAATCCGCAGGGTGAACGACCGGCGGAGACGATAGCGGAGGCGAAGAAATATTTTGGAGATTCTGTGGATTTTTACATTGATGGTGGAACGCTCCGGAGCAGACCATCGACCATCGTGAAATTGGAAGACGGGCGAGTGACCGTGATCCGCCCGGGCGCGGTCGAAATGAATGAGGAGACTATATGAGCGATACACATACCATTCCTCTCGCGGAACGGATGCGACCGAAAACGATCGCGGAGTTTTTCGGACAGGAGAAGATATTCGGCGAAGGATCGTTTCTCCGTGAGGCGGTACGGCAGGGGCGGGTTCCGTCGCTTCTCTTCTGGGGTCCGCCGGGGAGCGGCAAGACGACGCTCGCGAGAATACTTGCGAACGAACTCTCAGCGGATTTCATTTCGCTCTCGGCAGTGAGTAGTGGGAAGAAAGATTTGCAGGGAGTGATCGAGCGTGCGAAAAAAAACCGAGAGGGAAATCAGTCGACCATTCTCTTCCTCGATGAGATCCATCGGTGGAACAAGGCGCAACAGGACGCGCTCCTCCCATTCGTCGAGAACGGCATGATCACGCTCATCGGGGCGACGACGGAGAATCCGAGTTTCTCGGTGAATGCGGCGCTCCTCTCCCGAACGCGTGTTTTGGTATTGGAAAAACTGAGTTCAGGAGTGATTGAGAAACTATTGGAGCGCGCGCTTTCGGAAGATGGACAGCTTTTGAAGCAGAAAATTTCCGTGGAGAAGGGAGGACTTTTCTTTCTCGCCGAGGCATCGGGCGGGGATGCGAGGCAGGCACTCTCGGCGCTCGAGGCCTGCGCTCTGCGGGCGAAGAAGGTCTCGGTGAAATTGATCGGGGAGGTGATGGCGCGTTCGCACCTCCTCTATGACAAGGGAGGCGAGTGGCACTACGATATCATTTCCGCACTCCATAAATCCATGCGCGGCGGCGATGCGGATGCGGCACTCTACTGGCTCGGGCGCATGCTCGAAGCGGGAGAAGATCCTCTGTATGTCGCGCGTCGTCTCGTCCGGTTCGCCTCGGAAGATGTAGGGATCGCGAATTCGTTCGCTCTGCCGCAGGCGGTCGCGGCGCTCGAGGCGTGCAAACATATCGGTATGCCGGAGTGCGAATTGAATCTCGCGCAGGCGGTCGTGTACCTCGCGAAGTCCAAGAAGTCCAATGCCTTGTATGTCGGCTATGGGAGGGTGAAGGAGGATATCGCGCGATTTCCAAATGAGCCGGTGCCGATGCACCTCCGCAATGCGCCCACGAAGCTTATGAAGGAGATCGGGTACGGAAAAGAGTATAAATACACGCCAGATTTTGAAAACACAGAGGATGCCAAGCAGGAATATCTCCCCGAAAAATTGCGGGGGAGACGATATATCGTTTTCGAGTAGTTGGTTTGTGAGGAGGGGGAGGTCGTGTTATCATGGTGCGTTAAGTCGATGAATGGAAAAACGATATGGATATGAGGATGATGTCTGGTGCGGCACAAGGGCGCGCGAAGAAATCCGTGCGGGTGGAGCGGGGCAGTGGCAAGCAGGACGAGATATTCCGCATGGAGGACGGCTCGCAGAAAATCGTGATCGGCATTTCGGAACCGGAGAAGATGACCCGGCGGAAACTTTTCTTGTTTGCCCGGAAGATCGTCTCGCTTGCCAAAACGAAAAATATGCGATCGCTCATCATCGATACGGGCATATTTTCTTTTGAGGGTGTGCCGTTGTTCGATCAGGAGCTGGGGGAACTTATCGCGACGAACATGCTCATGGCGGATTATTCGTTCACCGAGTTTCTGACCAGACCGGAAGAAGGATTTCCGATCGTGAAAGAGGTATTTTTTGAAAATGCGAGCCAGGAATTCGCAGAAGGTGTGAGGAAGGGAATCATCGTCGGCGAAGAAGTGAATGCCTGTCGGCGGCTCGCGAATCTCCCGGGCGGTGTCGTCACGCCGCAGACCCTCGCGGATGAGGCGAAGAAAATCGCGAAACGAAATAAGCTCAGGGTGAAGATCCTCGGTGTCGCGGAGATGAAGAAGCTCGGTATGGGCGGGGTGCTCGGGGTGGGGAAGGGCTCGGATCTCACGCCGAAATTCATCATCCTCGAGTATTTTCATGGGAAGAAAAATAAAAAGCCGACCGTACTCATCGGCAAGGGCGTGACCTTCGATACGGGCGGGATCAATCTGAAGCCGGAGAACAGCATGCTCGGGATGAATATGGATATGTCCGGCGGCGCGGCGGTACTCCATACGGTCGCGGCGATCGCGCGGCTTAGAGTGAAATGCAACTTAGTTGCACTTGTTCCGGCTGTGGAGAATATGCCATCGGGCTCGAGTTATCGTCCGGGCGATGTGCTCCGTTCGATGTCCGGGAAGACGATCGAGGTGAACAATACCGATGCCGAGGGCCGTATCATCCTCGCCGATGCACTGACCTATGCGAAGCGGTACAAACCATCGCTCGTCGTCGATGTCGCGACCCTGACGGGTGCGGCGATGGCGGCGCTCGGCGAACGGGCATCGGCGCTCTTCACGACGGATGAAACATTGGAACAGGAGTTCCGCGAACTCGGCGAACGATCCGGTGATTTCGTCTGGCCGCTCCCGCTTTGGGAGGAATATGACGAGGAGATCAAGGGGACGACGGGCGACTGGAGCAATCTCGGGAAGACACGCTATGGAGGAGCCATCACGGCGGCGGCATTCCTCAAGCAATTCGCCGAGGGGTATCCGTGGGTGCATCTCGACATCGCTCCGCGCATGACGAGTATCGAAGGTGAATTCCTCGCCAAGGGTGCCGCCGGCGCACCAGTACGCCTCCTCGTGAAGCTTCTGGAAGGAAGATAGGAAAATTGACTTTCTGTTCCGAAGGATCTAATCTATTTTTTGGTTGATTTACCATTTTTAAAAGCGGCCGCGGCTCTCGGCGGGAATGATGAAATGGGGAGGATGCAATCATGGCAAGACGGCGACCTTTAAGAATTATTTGGTTCGGCGGCGTAGGTCTCGCGGATGCCATTCTCGGTATTGGCGGCGATCAGGTGGTGCGTCGGACCGAAGTTCCAGAAAAGCAGAATCCGGAAGAAAGGGTGTCGGACTCCGATGGCGAAAAGGACTCGGCCCCTGATCCTGAAAAGCAATAAGAATGAAATGCAGTACCCGCCGGCAGAAATTTGTCCGGCGGTTTTTTTCTTTTCTCTTGAGTAGCTACTGATGGAAGAATATGATGGAGCTATGAATATTTCTCGGACACAATTCGTCATCCCTTTCATTATTTTCGGATTCGCGTTTCTGTTCGTCACCACTTCATTCCCGGGATCCACGGGCGTGCGAGGATTTCCCCATCCTCCCGATTCGCTTTTGGGGCTGGATTCGCCGCTCGCTCAAGCGGCTAATCGGAGTCTCTTTCTCGTATTTTCGTTTTGGATATTTGCATCTTTGTGGATATCTGATACCATACAAAACTGCTTTTTCAAGCAGTGTGTCGTTTAAAAACATCGAATCAAAACCGTAGCACAACCACAAGGAGTAATGGATCATGAATCAAAAGACCGCATTGGTGTCGGTATACAACAAGGATGGAATCGTTGAATTCGCACAGGCACTCGTCGCACTCGGCTGGACACTGTACTCCTCGGGTGGAACGGCGAAAGTCATCGCAAGCGCCGGAGTCCCCGTTTCCGATGTGGCGAGTCTCGTCGGTGGGGAGGCGATTCTTGGACACCGGGTCGTCACTTTGTCGCGCGAAGTTCATGGAGGTATCCTCGCGAGGAATATCGATACCGATATCGCGGAGCTCGAAAAGCTCGGCATTCCCTGGATCGACCTCGTCTGTGTCGATATGTATCCGCTGAAGGAAG
>CAYOIM010000006.1:9305-29260 GCA_964404075.1 uncultured Bdellovibrionales bacterium
GGCAGGCGTTCGATGGTCTGCAAGTATGGGGAAAATGCCTATCAAGCACCGGCGGCTTTATATACATGCGGAACCGATGATCCGCTCGCATTGGATCAGTTCACGCTCGTTGCCGGAGATGCGCCGAGTTACAACAATCTCTGCGATATCGATCGCCTGTTGCAGACCATGACGCATGTCGTGGCGACGCTTGTCACGAATACAAGCAGGGGTGCATCCGTGCCGTTAATCGCACTTGGTGTCAAACATGGCAATACTTGCGGAGCCGCTATCGGATTTGATTCCGGAGAAATCGTCCGGAAGATGGTGATGGGCGATCGGTTGGCAATTTTTGGCGGACTCGTCATGCTCAATTTCTGTGTGACTGCGGATGTCGCCGAGGTGCTTTTGCATTATGGGGTGCCCAAAGGACAGCGAAGATTGCTCGATGGCATTATCGCTCCGGCATTCGCCGATGAAGCGGTGGAACTGCTCAAACGCAAGGGCGATAAGTGTCGGTTCATCGCGAATCCGGCACTTTTCGATCTGAATCGCGATAGCCTCGATCGTGCAGAGCGATTTCGATTCGTGCGTGGTGGATTCCTCTCTCAGCCGAACTACACCTCCGTCCTCGATCTCAATGATCCGGATCTTGTGAAATACGGTCAGGTGACAGCCGAACAGAGATTGGATATGCTTCTTGCCAAGGCTCTCTGCGATACTTCGAACAGCAACACCATCACACTTGTCAAGGATGGCATGCTCATCGGCAATGGTGTGGGTCAACAGGCCAGGGTGTATGGGGCGGAGTTGGCACTGACCAGGGCGTCAACAGGTATCCATGATCCCCGCGGTGCGGTAGCGGCGAGCGATTCATTCTTTCCGTTTACGGATGGTGTCAAGGTTCTCGCCACCTCCGGTATCAAGGCGATTATCTCGACGAGCGGATCTGTCAACGACAAGGAAGTTATCGCCTATTGCCAAGCGAACGGCATCGCACTTTACCTGATCCCCGACAAGAAAGGGCGGGGATTCTTCGGCCATTGAAAAGGAAAGGCAGTAAGGTGTCGGTTCCGCAGAGATTCATTCTGCGGAGCCTTTTTTCTTTTATGGTATGAGTTTTTGCTTGGATATTTCAAAGAGGCTTATCCGAGCCTCTTTTGATATTTTTGCTGGTGGATAACTCGGGTGGCGAGAGGTGGTTGCGTGGTTTTCACGAGTGGAGTAAAATGGAGCCATTCGCACTCAAAGTGGTGGGAAGTGGGGAATAGAGTAAATTACAAATTCAAAATCTCAATTTCCAAATAAATTCCAATACTAAAAGTTTAAATTCAAAAAAGAGAATTAAACCGTTTGAAATTTTCAGAATTGTAATTTGTGATTTATTTGGAGCTTGTAATTTTGAATTTAAGATTTCAATGGCATGTTCATCGGCGAATACAATCATACGATCGATCCGAAGAAACGGCTCGCGATGCCGTCGAAGTTTCGCAATGAGTTGGGATCGAAAGTGGTGGTGACCCGCGGGCTCGACGACTGTCTCTTCGTCTATCCGATGAAGGTATGGGAGGGAATCGCGGCGAAGCTCGGGAGCATGCCGGTCGGCGAGTCGGGTACGAGAGGCTTCATCCGGATGATGCTCGCGGGAGCGGTGGATGTGGATCTCGACAGTCAGGGGCGGGTGCTCGTCCCGGACTATCTGAAGGAATATGCGGGACTGAAAAAAGAAACCGTCGTTGTCGGCCTGTATGATCGGTTGGAAATATGGAACGAGAGCCGGTGGAAAAAATACAAGGGTCTCGCCGAGAAGCAGACGGGGAAGATCGCCGAGCAGTTGGGGAAGCTGGGAGTGTATTAAAGAAATTTCTAATTTCTAATATCTAATATCTAAATAAAAACAAAGAAATCTTAATTTTTACATTAAGAAATTGGGCATTTATTAGAAATTAGAAATTGGGAATTAGAAATTATGACAAAGCATATTCCGGTATTGCTCGGAGAGGCAGTGGAGGGTCTTCGTGTGAAGCCGGGTGATACGGTGGTGGATGCGACGCTCGGGGGCGGGAGTCATACGCTCGTTCTCCTTGCGCGGGTGTCGCCGGACGGACGGGTCGTTTCCTTCGATATGGATGCACAGGCGATCGATCGTTTTCTCGGGAGGATAGAAAGCGATCCGGTCGCGAAGCGGGCGTATCGGGATGGTCGTCTCATCCTCGTTCATGCGAATTTCTCCCGTCTGGGGGAGGAGTTGGATCGGCTTGGCATCGTTTCGGCGCAGGGGATTCTGGCGGACCTCGGATTCTCATCGGATCAGATAGAAACGCCGGAGCGCGGGCTGTCCTTTCTCCATGAGGGACCGCTCGATATGCGCCTCGATACGGGTGATCCGCTGACTGCTGAAGAGGTGATACGGCGGTACTCGGAGGAGCGGCTTGCGGAAATATTTTCTCTCTTTGGTGATGAGCCGAAAGCGAAACGAATCGCTCGGCGCATCGCGACAGAGCGAAAACGAAAGCCGATACGGACGACGAGCGAGCTCTCGCGGATCATCGAAGGGGCATTCTCCGCCGCGGAGCGGAGGGCGATCGGTATCCATCCGGCGACTCGCGTCTTCCAGGCATTACGCATCGAAGTCAATCGGGAATTCGAGCGGTTGCAGGCATTTCTTCCTGTGGCGGCGGATCGGTTGGCGGCGGCGGGGCGATTGGCGGTCATTTCGTTCCATTCGGGCGAAGATCGGATCGTGAAAGGATTTCTCCGGTCGGAGGCGAAGGGATGTGTCTGCCCTCCGAATTTTCCGGAATGTCGGTGCGGGAGAAAACCTCGGATGAAGATCGTGACAGGGAAACCGATCGAACCGAGCGCGGATGAAGCACGGCGGAATCCCCGTGCACGGAGCGGGAGGCTCCGTATCGCGGAGAAAATATGAGGTGTGGTCGGGATTTCATGATACTGGTCGCTTCGCCTGCGGGAGGTGTGTCCGCTGATCTGAAATCAGGTGAGTTGTCGCAAAAAATAAAAACACATATACATATGGATGCTCTCGGATGTGCCGCATATCGCGGTCGGCGGTCGGTGTCGAACCGAAAGAAAAAAGGTTTCATTCACAAGGGATTTTTGGTTATCGTTACGGCATTTCTCTTTTCCGCGGGGAACTACCTTTTCTCCATCAATCAGAATGCGGTGCACGGATATCGTATCCGGACATTGGAGAAGGAAATCGCGGCGCTCGAGAAAGAACAGAGCGAGTTGCAGTCGAGCGAAGCGGAGATGCGATCGCTCGATCGGACGAAAGAAGCGGGGGCGCGGATGGGAATGGAACGCACGACGGATGTCGTCTCGGTGGAGCGTCTCGGGACGGTCGCCCTCCGGTAATGTCCATTTTCGATCTCGGTCCTTACTTGGTAATAGGGAATACCTGCGGTATGAATACGGGATTGCGCCTGGGGAATATCCGGCAGAACGGCAAGCGCGATGGGGGCACGGGGAGAGCCCGGCTCCTTGTTTTTTTTGTCATCGGAGGGGCACTCCTTATCCTGTCGCGACTCTATTTCATTCAGGTGACGAGTCATGACAAGTGGGAGGGAGTGGCCGCCGGGCAGTATGTGGCAAATCGGGCGTTGCTCGCGAAACGGGGAGAGATATTCTTTCAAGATCATGGCGGGCGGTATGCGGTCGCGGTCAATCGGGATGATCACTTCGTCTTCATCGTTCCCCGGGATATCGATTCTGCGGAGGTCGTGAGTGAAGCGCTCTCGAGTATCCTCGGCATGGGAAGAGATGATATCGAACGGAAAATGGAACGGAGGGACGATCCTTTTGAGATGGTGAAGAAAAAAATATCACCGGATGAGGCATCGCGCGTGAGGGATCTCCGGTTGAAGGGAGTCTATATCGGATCCGAAACGAACCGGTACTATCCGGGAGGGGAATTCGCCGCATCGCTCATCGGTTTCGTCGCGGGACGCTCGGATGGATCGGCAGGCGAAGAGGGGAAATACGGATTGGAAGCGGCTTTCAATACCTCATTGCAGGGGAAGAATGGGAATCTGGAGGAAGAACGGGATTCGGCCGGACGGTGGATATCGCTTACGGATCGGGTGCTCCGACCGGCGGAGAATGGGGATGACTATTTCCTGACTATCGACCGCACCGTGCAGTTCGAAGCGGAGAGGATATTGCGCGATTCCATCGAGCAGTATGCGGCTGATGGGGGGACGATCGTCGTGATGGAGCCGAAAACCGGAAATATCCTCGCGATGGCGACGCTTCCGCAGTTCAATCCGAACGCATTCGGCGAGGTGAAGAATTACGAAGTTTTCTTGAACGGGGCAACGAGCGTATCATATGAGCCCGGATCGGTGATGAAGCCGCTGACTATGGCGATGGGCATCGAAGAAGGGAAGGTGAATCCGGATACGGAATATGTCGATACGGGCGAGGTGTTCGAGGCAGGATACCATCTGAAGAATGCCGAGGGGAAAGTCTATGGGAAGAGCACCATGTATCGGGTCCTCGATCAGTCGATCAACACCGGAGTCATTTTCGTCGAACGATTGGTGGGGAATGATGTTTTCCGGAGGTACCTCCAGAATTTCGGTTTCGGAGAAAAATCGGATTTCGGATTTCCCGGGGATGTCTCCGGTAGCATCAAGAATATGGATGATACGCGGCGGAATATCAATTTTTTCAATATCGCATTCGGGCAAGGGATGACCGCGACCCCGCTTCAGCTCGTGCGCGCCTATGCGGCTCTCGGGAATGGTGGCGTTCTCATGAGACCCCGATTGGTGGAGAAGATCATCCATGGGAACGGAACGGAAGAAATGGTTCCTCCGGAGTCGGTGCGACGGGTGGTCAGTGAGGAGACTGCCCGTGTCATGGGGGGGATGCTCCGCAGTGTCGTGGTAAACGGTCATGGAAAAAGGGCGGATGTGCCGGGGTACCTCGTCGGAGGGAAAACGGGGACGGCGCAGGTGGCGAAGAACGATGAAAAGGGGTATGATGAAAAATTGTCGGTCGGGTCTTTCGTCGGCTATGCGCCGATCAATGATCCTCGGTTCGCCATCGCCGTCAAATTCGATAATCCGAAAAATGTCGAATGGGCGGAGTCTTCGGCGGCTCCCGTGTTCGGGAAGATGATGAAATTTCTCCTCGAGTACTATCGGATAGAACCGACCGAGACGATGCGGAGCAGATGAACATGCCGTCTATGATGAATGAAAAAAAATGGTCACGAACAATGCTCGAACGCCTGCTCCGATGGTGTGCGGTCTTGGTCTTGAAGAAATATCATCCGATCATCGTCGGAGTGACCGGGTCAGTCGGCAAGAGTTCCACGAAGGAGGCCATTGCCCTCGTCCTTGCGGCGCAATATATCATCCGGAAGAGCGAGGGGAATTATAACAATGAGATCGGCATTCCGCTCACGATTCTCGGTGAGCGGAGCCCGGGGCATTCTATCGTCGGTTGGACGCGTGTCGTCATGCGTTCTCTCGCTCTCTTCCTCCTGCCGTATCGATATCCGGAAGTACTCGTCTTGGAGATGGCAGTCGACCGTCCTGGTGATATGCGGTATCTCCTCTCATTTATTCCGGTCGATGTCGGAGTGATCACCCGTATCGGAGAGAGTCATCTCGAACATTTCAAGACTGTCGGGGCAATTGCGAGGGAAAAAGGATTGCTCGTCACGCACCTTGCCGAGTCGGGTTTCGCGATCCTCAATGCCGATGATGGGAGAGTGATCTCGCTTCGGGAAAAAGTGAAGGCGAAGGTGATGACATATTCGCTCTCCGGAGAAGCCACGGTTTCCGGCGCACACTATGGTTTCGATGAACGGACGGGGGTCGGTTGCAGTTTCAAGATGCAGTATGCGGGAACGAGCATTCCGGTCCGCCTCCCGCATATCGTCGGGGAACATCTCATCGCATCGGTGCTCGCGGCGGCGGCGGTCGGAGTCGCGCTGAAGATAAATCCGGTTTCCATCGTGGAAGCACTCGAGTCGTTCGAATCCCTTCCGGGGAGAATGCGTCTCATCGCGGGGAGGCATGGAACTCTGCTTCTCGATGATTCCTACAATGCGTCGCCGGATTCCGTGAGGGCGGCACTCATGACCCTCTCGAAAATGAGGGTCTCGCGCAAGGTATTGGTCCTCGGCGATATGCTTGATCTCGGCCCGAGTACCGATATGTTCCATACGGCACTCACGGATCAGATCTGTTCGATGGGTCTTTCGGGCGTATTCTTACTCGGTGAGAAGGCTCGTCTGCTGAGGAAGACATTGGTTGCGAGCGGATTTTCACAGGATCGGATTTTCGTCTTCGATCATCCGGATGCCGTCGGCGCATCGCTTGCGGAATTCCTCCGGGAGGGCGATGCGGTACTGATCAAGGGTTCGCGCGGTATGCGGATGGAGAAGGTGGTCGAGTGTGCGATGGAGCATCCGGAAGACGCATCGAAACTTCTCTGTTGCCAATCTTCCGAGTGGCGCGCGAAACCATTCGACCAAATATCTAATATCTAATATCTCATCTTCCGTATGGATCTCTTTTCCGCAATCCTCATCATCATCGGTCTCGTCTTGTTCGAAGTGGTTTCAAGCATCGACAATGCCATTATCAACGCGGATGTGCTCGCCACCATGGGAGATCGGGCGAAGAAATTCTTCGTGACCTGGGGCATTTTCTTCGCGGTGTTCGTCGTTCGCGGACTTCTCCCCTGGATCATCGTCTGGGCGGCGGTTCCTTCCCTCGGATTTCTCAGCTCGTTCACGGCGACTTTTTCCAATGACCCAGCGGTGCATGATGCGATTGTCCGCTCCGCACCGATTCTCCTCATGGGTGGGGGTATTTTTCTCCTCTTCCTCTTCCTCCACTGGCTCCTGCTCGAGGAAAAGCAATACGGGTTTCATTTTGAGAAAACGGTCGATCGGCATGGCGTGTGGTTCTACGCCGTGGCATCCATCGCTCTCTCGCTCATCGTGTGGCACGCGATGCGGGTGAGTCCGATGATCGCTTTCGGAGCGGTTGTCGGGTCCACGGCATTTTTCATCGTCCATGGATTCCGATTGCAGGCGGAGAAGGCCGAAGAGGAGCTGAAGCGCTCATCTCTGTCGGATTGGAGCAAGGTGTTTTTCCTCGAAGTGATCGACCTCTCGTTCTCTATCGATGGAGTGCTCGGCGCGTTCGCGTTCACGCTTTCGGTGCCGCTCATTCTCCTCGGAAATGGGATCGGGGCGGTTATCGTGCGTCAGTTGACTCTCGCGCATGTCGATCGGGTGAAGAAATATGCGTATCTGAAAAATGGGGCGATGTATTCGATCGGCATCCTCGGTATCGTGATGATCGCGCACGGGTTCCTCATCCATGTCCCTTCCTACTTCTCGCCGCTCGCCACCATCGTCATCATCGGATATTTCTTCCGCAAATCATTGCGGTCGATGCCGGCGGGAATCGATTGACATCGCCCGCAGTCGCGGTACAATGGGGAGGAGAGGGGATCATCCTTTCGGAATAATCAGTAGAAGAATGTTATGACAGAGAATGTACAGGATAAGGAGTTCGTCGAATATGTCGTGAAGATGCTCGTCGATCATCCGGAAAGTGTCAGGGTGGAACGGAAAATTGATGAGATGGGCGTTCTCATCACGCTCGATGTGCACGCGGAGGATATGGGCATGGTGATCGGAAGGGAGGGGATGACTGCGAAGGCACTCCGAACGCTCCTCCGTGTCATCGGCGCGAGGAATAGCGCGCGGGTGAATCTGAAAATCAACGAGCCGGAAGGATCGACCCGGATGATGCGTGAGGCGACCGCGCCGGTCACGCCACCGGCACAGAAGCTCGAGGTATCGGAGGATCCGACGAGAGCGCTCGACGATATGATGGATGAGCTGAAAGCATAATTCTGCAAGAAAAAATCCGTCGAGAGGCGGGTTTTTTGTGCGGTAAATCTCTTTTTAAGATTTTTATAAGCGTACTCTGCCCGCCCGAATCGTTACGCTTATCGTTGCGGGCGGGCTCGTTCGGATTTCATCCGAACTGCGTTTCGATGTCCTTATAAAAATTCAAAAAGAGATTTATTTGGATTTGTGGTAATATAATTTTATATGGAAACGGAGAAATTGCTCATTGATGGATTGATACTCCTTTCGCCGAAGGTATTCACCGATGATCGCGGATATTTTTTCGAGTCGTTTAGCGCGAGCCGGTATCGCGAATTGGGGATCCCCGCGGATGAGTTCGTGCAGGATAATGTCTCCTGTTCGGGGCGCGGAGTGCTCCGGGGATTGCATTTTCAGTCCGCGCCATTCGCCCAGGGGAAGCTCGTTTCGGTACTTCGGGGGAAAGTGTTCGATGTGGTGGTGGATATCCGGAGGGAATCGCCGACATTCGGCAAGTATGTCGCTGTCGAACTCTCCGAAGAGAATCACCATCAATTGTGGATTCCCGACGGATTCGCACATGGATTTCTCGCTCTTCTGGACGGGACGGTCTTTTCCTACAAAGTGACCGCGCCGTATTCGCAGGAACATGAGGGCGGCATCCGCTACGATGATCCGGATATCGGGATCGAATGGCCTCGTATCGAGGAGGGGATGCGATTGTCGAAGAAAGATAAGATGCTTCCATCCTTGGCGGACTGTCGGTTTTAATCAAGCAAGCCATCTGTGCGCTTCGAACGCGCGCCGGTCGGAGCGAGCATTGTTTCATTACCTTTGTCTTGGAGGAAGGGATGTATGAGGGGGAGTGCCCTTGCGCTGTTTTCTCTCCAGTGAACATGGATACCCTTCTTCCTCATGCGACGAATGAAGGAGAGTTGCCTCTTCGCATAGTGCCAGGTTTCGAAGAAGAGTTTTTCTCGCATTTCTTTCTCTGATATTTTGCCTTGGAGGAAGAGCGCGATGTATCGGTATTCGAGTCCGAATGATTCCAATCGTTTCCAAGAGATGCCGGATGTGCGAAGATTCCTCACTTCATCGATCATGCCCTCGGCAAATCTTTTCTCGAGACGATTTCGTATCCGTTCGCGGAGTATTTCTTTTTCAGGATGTAATGCGATGATGAGGGAGTTGTATTTTGTATTTTGTATTTTGTATTTTGTATTGGGGACGGAGCCGAGAGCATTGCATATTTCTAAGGCGCGGATGAGTCGGTGGGGATTTTTCGCATCGATAGTTTTCGCCCGTTCCGGATTTTTTTCCTGAAGCATTTTGAAAAGCTCCTCAGCTGATTTTTTCTCGAGCTTGGCGCGCAGGATTGTATTTGGCTTCACTTCTGGAAGGGTCTGTCCAGTAATGAGCACTTGTATCCAGAAGTGCGTCCCGCCGCAGATAATCGGAAGCTTTCCTCGTTTTTCGATATCGGCGATCGCCTTCTTCGCATCACGCAGGAAGTGCGAGATATTGTACTCCCGTTTCGGTGACGCGACATTGATGAGATGGTGAATAATCCCATCAGAGAAAAAATGGTTTTTATTTGGCATTGGGTATTTGGCATTGGGTATTCCAGTAAGGTCTCTCGGGACTTTACCGGTGCCGATGTCCATCCCGCGATACACTTGTCTGCTGTCGGCGGAGATGATTTCGCCGTTCAGTTTCTTCGCGAGGGCGATCGCCAAATCGGACTTCCCCGAAGCCGTCGGACCGATGATGAAAATGATGCTGTCGCTCAATTGCCTTGTGATCATATTGGGTATGAGGATAGCATATATTTCTTTTCAATCAAAGGAGTATTTTCGTAGCTTAGTATGATGTTATAATTACAAGAGCTGTAAAATTATAAGCAAGAATAATATATATGTGGAAATTTGATCAGTCAGAAAATACAATAGCGATAACAACGAAGTATGTGATCGAAAACAATTATCCAATATTGAGCGTTGTTCATTATGCGGATGATGGTTCCTGGGGATTTTTTTGTGGCACGACGACAGATGAAAAAGACAGTAGGGTTATATCTATGAAAGAAGCATTGGCACTCGATGTTTCTCTCGGGTCATTGTTTGATCTCAAATCAGGATGGAAGGCGACGAGAAAATCTGCAGATGACGAATGGGTATATTCTGAGATTTGATTGTTAGAACGAAATACTCTCGACGCCTTTGACACCACGGAGGGAGGTGATGGTGGGTTCGTCGGATTGAATGGAGAACGAGGTGGAGATGGTTTTCCCGTAGAGAGAGACGGAGACCGGATGCGATCCGATAGAGCAGGTTTTGAGCGTGCGGGTGAGTTCTTCGAGGAATTGCGCGGGAGCATCGTTTCGGATGATGATGATAATCGGTCTCGATTCTTCTTTGGTCGGAGCGAGTGGCTCCGGTTTTTTTGTTGTCGAGATTTTGTGCCTCGTCGCTTCGATACGGCGGAAGAGATCGATCTCATCGTGCGAGAGCTTCTTGCCGTCTTCGATGGAGAGCCGAAGGAGTCCGTCTTTGCGGGTCACCTTGACCGAAACGAAGACGATCTGGTCTTCGATCCAGAGGTTTTCGGTCGATTCGGCGAGCCGCGGGAAGACGACGAGTTCGGTGCGCGCGGAGAGATCCTCGAGTCCGAGGAAGAACATGATGCCCCCTTGCTTCGTCGCTACTTTCCTGACATTGGTGATGACCCCGCCGACGCGGACGATCTTGTTGTCGCCCTGTTTTTCGAGGTCGATGAGAGGGAGCGCATTTTTCGCGAGGTAGTCTCTGAATTCGTTGACCGGATGATCGGTGACATAGAGACCGAGGAGTTCTTTCTCCCAGGCGAGGGTATCTTTCTTGCTTGCGGGGACTGCACTTGTCATGCGGAGCGTCGAGGCGACGACGGGGAGATTTCCGAAGAGGCTGTCCGCATGGGAGTTCTTGATGAGGTCGCGATTCTTCGAATGTTTCAGGATTTCATCCACGCTCGCGAGGATCTGATTGCGTTCGGCGAAATGGTCGAGCGCCCCGACCTTCGCTATGGCTTCGAGCGATTTCTTGTTTAGGTCTTTGTGTTGGATGCGGTCGGCAAAATCGGTGAGATCTTTGAATTGCCCATTTCGTTTCCGTTCGGCGACGATTTCGGCCGCGACATGCTCGCCGACATTTTTGATCGCATTGAGACCGAACCGGATTTTTTCTTTTCCGTCATCGCTCCGGATGACGGCGAATTCTTCGAAACTCTCATTCACATCCGGCGGGAGCACTTCGATACCGATCTCCCGGCATTCACGGACTTCGATCGCGACGCGATCGGTGTCGTGCTGATCGCTCGTGAGGAGCGCCGCCATGAAGGGAGCCGGGTAGTGCGCCTTGAGGTAGGCGGTCTGGTAGCCGATCAAGGCATAGCAGGCGGCGTGGGAGCGGTTGAACCCGTAGCCGGCGAACGGTTCGATGAAGGAGAAAACTTTTTCCGCGATCGCTCTTGGCACATTCTTTTTTTCATGCGCATCGTTGATGAACTTGATGCGCTGTTCCTGAATGAGCTCCCGAATCTTTTTCCCCATCGCTTTGCGGAGCACATCAGCCTCGCCCATGGTGAAGCCGGCGAGGTCGCGTGCGATCTGCATGACCTGTTCCTGATAGACGGCGACACCATAGGTATCGCGGAGGATCGGCTCGAGCGTCGGATGGATATACTTCACTTCCTTCCGACCGTGTTTGCCATCGATGAAATCCGGGATCCATTCCATCGGACCCGGACGATAGAGGGCGACCATGGCGATGATGTCTTCGAGGATGGTCGGCTTCAATTGTTTCAAGTAGCGTTTCATGCCGCTTGATTCGAGCTGGAAGATGCCAGTGGTGCGCGCGTCTTGGAACAATGCGAATGTCGCCGCATCGTCGAGCGGAAGGTGATCCATGATCTCCGAAACGGTGATGGTTTTCGGATCGAGTTGCAGTTTTTCGGCGAGGGTATCCATTTGTCCGAGCGCTCTGATGATGCGGATGGTGTTTTGGATGATGGTGAGATTCTTCAATCCGAGGAAGTCCATTTTCAGCAGTCCGATTTTTTCTACGGCGCTGGATTTCGTCGAGGAGGCGTACTGGGTGACGACGCCGACCTTGGAACCGGTGACATTCTGGAGGGGAGTGTAGTCCGTGACGGGGTTTTTCGTGATGACGACACCGCAGGCATGCATGGAAGCGTGGCGGGCATTCCCCTCGAGTTTCATCGCATTGTCGATGAGTCGTGACGCATCTTTGTTTTCCTCGTACAGTTTCTTCAATTCCGGTACCTCGGTGATTGCCTTTCGGAGGGAGGTGAACATCGGGATCATTTTGGAAATCTGATCGCAGAATGCGTACGGAAATCCGAGTCCGCGACCGACATCGCGGATCGCCGCTTTCGCCGCCATGGTTCCGAAGGTGATGATCTGCGCGACATGGTCGTCACCGTATTTTTGCCGAACATAGGCGAGGACATCGTCGCGTCTCGTATCCGCGAAGTCCATATCGACATCCGGCATGGAGACGCGTTCGGGATTGAGGAATCGTTCGAAGAGGAGTTTGTATTCGATGGGGTCGATATTGGTGATGCCGGTGAGGTAGGCGACGAACGAACCGGCGGCGGATCCGCGACCGGGGCCGACGACGACACCATTGTCTTTCGCCCAATTCACGAAATCCTGCACGATGAGGAAGTATGAAGCATACCCCGTCTTCTCGATCACGGAGAGTTCGTACCCCATGCGTTCACGGTGTTTGGGGAGGACATTTTCGCCGTAGCGTTTGACCAGCCCTTTTTCGCAGAGTTTGCGGAGGAAGGTTTCGGTCGTTTCGCCTTCGGGAACATCGAAGTGGGGGAGTTGGGTCTGTCCGAGGGAGATCTCGACAGTACACCGATCGGCGATTTTCGCCGTATTGTCGATCGCCTCCGCGAAATCGGGGAGTTCGGAACGCATGTCATCTTCGGAACGGAGCGAGAGATCGAGGTGCATGTAGCTCACGCGATTCTGATCATCGATTTTTTTGTTATCGCGGATGCACAGGAGAGTGTCCTGGGTGGCGGCATCCTCTTTCTTCACATAGTGGACATCGACGGTTGCGATCAAGGGAATGCCGGTCTCCTGCGAGAGCGCCGCGAGACCCTGATTCACGATACCCTGGTTCTCGTATTTTGGCTGAGGCTGTATTTCGAGAAAGAAGTTATTTTTTCCGAAAATATCCTGATATTCGAGCGCGGCTTCTTTTGCCTGAATATCGTTGCCGTAGAGGATTTCCGAGGGCACTTCTCCGGTGAGCGATCCGGAAAGCGCGATGAGGCCTTCCGCATATTTCCGGAGGAGCGGCTTGTCGACGCGCGCCTTGTAGTAGAAGCCTTCGAGATGTGCGACGGAAATCATTTTCATGAGATTCTTGTATCCTATCTCGTTTTCGCAGAGGAGGACGAGTGTGTTTCGGCGGCGGTTTTCCGCGGTGTTGTTGCGATCATGGAGATCTTTCGTGACATACACCTCGGCGCCGATGATCGGCTTGATGCCTTTCTCCTTGGCGTGGATATAGAATTCGACCGCGCCGTAGAGCCCGGTGTAATCGGTGAGTGCGAGTGCTGTCTGTCCGAGTTCTTTGGCGTGGTCGAGTAGCTCGTCGATCTTGCCGACGGCCGTGAGGAAGCTATAGTGCGAGTGGACATGGAGATGGGTGAAAGCCATAAGAATGAAATTTCAAGATCCAAATGACAAATGTCAAAACAAATTCAAATGATTAAGCACAAAAAAACCACACCGAATATGGCGAGGCAATATTTGAAATTTGATATTTGAAATTTGACATTGGTTCATGCTTCCCTCATAGCCCGGAGAAATCCATGGGTTTTGCAGGGGAGATTATTTCCCTATGATAGCGCTTTTTCGGAAAGAAAAAAAGCCCCTGTGGAAGCGGGCTTCGATGCGGGAGTGGCGAGGTGTTCCATCGAGCACTTAGCGCTCGTCTGGCGGGATGGTCACGGTGAAGCGTGCCATGATGTCCCGGATGATCGGCCGCAATGCCCCTGCCACGCCTATGAGCAGGAGACAGAGGATGAGCGTTTTTGTGCTACTGTCCATCAGTGATGCCCCGATGACCGAGATCGCGATCAGGGTGAAAATGCCGATGAGTCCGAGTTTCAGCATGGTGATTCTCCTTTTTTAATGAAACGAAATGGTGAAATGCGAATCGTTTCTTAGCGTAATGGAGAATGAGATATTTTGCAAATGGACGGTTCTCTGACAGAATGTCCGTATGGAACATACGAAGGAAATTGAACCGGAAAAAAGAATCGTCGGTATCGATGAAGCAGGGCGGGGACCGCTCTGCGGACCGGTCGTCGCGGCGGCGGTCGTGTTTCGTGAATCAGAGGAAGTATTGTCGAAACTTCCCGAATGGGATTTCGTCCGTGATTCGAAAAAACTTTCCGAGAAACAACGCGAACGGGCGTTCGATTTCGTGATGGAGCATGGCTTCGTCGGCATCGGCATCATGACTGCCGAGACGATCGATCGGGTGAATATCCTCGAGGCGACATTCCTTGCTATGAAGAGCGCATTGTCCGAATTGAAGAGAATGACGAGTGGCGAATTACGAATTGATGAAAAAAATACAAAAATATTCGTAGATGGGAATCAACTGCTACCGAATATCTCGTATGAGCAGAAGGCAATCATCGATGGCGATAATCTGATGAAAGTGATCGCCGCCGCATCGATCATCGCCAAGGTGACCCGGGATCGGATGATGATGGAGTATGATACCAAATATCCGCAGTACGGTTTTGCACGGCACAAGGGGTATGGGACCAAGGCGCATATGATTGCCCTCCGGAAATGGGGACCCTGTCCGATCCATCGGCTGTCTTTCCGACCGGTATATCTCTCTATCCCCGAGAATGCGAATAAGCGGTTTTTCGGGAAGTGAAGAGTGGGGGAGCGGTGTGTCCGCTGAATCCCTTTTAAGTAACAATGATCTACAATGAGGTTGCCAAGGAGGAAAAGAAGTGGTATCGTATGGGTATTGTAATTCTGATAAGAGCTTTTTTCGTATGGCAAATCCGAAACAACGGCATACCAAGCAGAGGCGCGATCGTGCCCGGGAACAGTTCAAAATAACTCCGACGACGGTGAAAGTATGTGAAAAGTGCAGTGCTTCCGTACTTCCGCATCGTGCGTGTCCGAAATGTGGGAATTATCGTGGTCGGGAAATCGTGAAGCAAGCCGTTCCAAAATTGAAAAAATCCGAGAAGAAGGATGTTTAAGAAATCCCTCATGTTTTTTCTGATGTCGGCTTACCAATTGTCTTAAAATAAAAAAATCGTATGGCGAACCGTCATCTCCAGCGCTCGATCGCGATGCAATCCCTCTTCGAGTGGGATTTCCGTCATCAGTCCGATGTCTCGGCGAATGTGATCGTCAGTCACAATATCGATGAGTTCGCTCCCGGATTGGAGGATGCGGATTTCGCCGTCAGGCTCGTGCGGGGGGCGCTCCGCGAACGACCGGTGATCGATAAGCTGATCGAAAAATGCGCGCCGGAGTGGCCGATCGATCAGATAGCGGTCGTCGATCGCAATATCCTCCGTCTCGGCATCTTCGAGCTCATGTTCGGTGATTATGATGAGGTTCCTCCGAAGGTAGCCATCAATGAGGCTATCGAGATGGCGAAATCTTTCGGAAGCGATGCGAGCCCCCGGTTCGTCAACGGTGTCCTTGGGACGATCTATCGCGAGATGGGAGAACCGATGAAGGACGACGACTCGACCAAGCATCATGAGCGCCGCGCGGTCGCGAAGAACGAGAAGGGCGAAACGGTATCGGAAGAAGTCGTGAAAACACCCCTTGAGAAGCCAAAGAAGAAGATGGTAAAAAAAACAGTCAAAAAAAAGGCTTAAAGCGCTCTTTTGCGGGGATTTATATTTTTTTATCGGATTTTATGATGCCATTCGCCCACGAAATATTCGCGAAACAGCTTGGCATCGTCATCAGGCGGCCGGAGTTTTTTCAGGAAGCGATCACCCATCGTTCGTATTTGAACGAGCATCGAAGCTATGAGTTGAATCATAATGAGCGGTTGGAATTCCTCGGGGATGCGGTGCTCGAACTGGTTGTGACCGAGTACCTCTATCATACATATACCAATCCTGAGGGTGATCTCACATCGTGGCGCGCGGCGCTCGTGAACGGCGAGATGCTCGCGGGTATTTCGAAAAATCTCGGTGTGGAGGAATTCCTCCTCATGAGCAAGGGCGAGGCGAAAGATACCGGGCGTGCGCGGCAGTACCTCCTTGCCAATGCGATGGAGGCGATCATCGGGGCGCTCTACCTCGACCAAGGGTATGATGCCGCCAAGGCATTCATCATGGAACATGTGGTTTCTCATCTGCCGGAGGTGTTGAAGGAGGGTTCCTATGCCGATCCAAAGAGCCGTTTCCAGGAAATCGCGCAGGAGAAGATGGCGCTGACACCGAGTTATCGGGTGCTTCGCGAATCGGGTCCGGATCATGATCGTCACTTCGTCTCGGGTATTTATCTCGGAGAGGAACTTATCGCCGAGGGCGAGGGGAAGTCCAAGCAGGAAGCCCAGCGTGAAGCCGCGAAGAACGGTCTCGTCGCGAAGGGATGGTAATCAGGTATGTAACGGTCGTTCCCCTCCAGAGGCGGGCAGGCGCTTTGGAGCGGTTCGACCGTTACATTTCGATTGCTTTCTTGTCTTTTTGTCCGAAAGAGAGTAGAACAGAGGCATCTTTAACACCATCCGTTCATTGAACGGATCCAGACGAGAGGAGAAGAGATTGTGTTGAATCCTGATGGGAGTACTGTAGCAAAAACATCGGATGTGCCATCAGTCGGTTCGGAACAAATGTACCCGATAGATGGGCGAAGCTATGGCATACCGTCTACTCGAGACTTTGAAGTGGCACCACCTCCGGATGTCGATGACGAAGTGTGCGGCACTCATCCACTTGGATTGATTGCTCAAGCAGAATGGAAGCCTGACTGTTTTTCGCTGAGTGAGGAAGTCGAGAGGATGGTGGGACATGAGTGAAATATCGAGTCACGGTGCGATGATTGGGCTGTGTCTGCTGGTATTGCTCGGGCTTTCGACGACGCAAATCGGTGTGGCATGGCGTCGAGTGATGGACTTCTTCGGCAGATTCATCGAGGACGATCCGTATGATCGGTAATCGATGGTTTGTATGGGGCTTTGGTGGATTCCGCTGAAGCCCTCTTTTTTGTCTAAAACGAGGAAAAACGATATACTTACTAAAGAAGAAGTGAGAGAATAGAACAGAGAGGTGAGGAGGGGAGAACCCCTTTTGATTTCATTTTTTATTCTCTAAACTCTATCTTCTATCCTCTAATCTCTTCCTCAAATGTATCTCAAGCGGCTCGAACTGAACGGATTCAAATCATTCGCCAATAAAACGGTGCTTGATTTTCTGCCCGAATGTGAGGTGGGTGAGGAAAAGAAATGTGGCATCACCGCGATTGTCGGACCGAACGGTTCGGGGAAGTCGAATGTCGCAGATGGGATCCGTTGGGCGATCGGTGAGCAGTCGTCGAAGAATCTGCGTGGCAAGAAATCCGAGGATGTTATTTTCTCCGGTTCGGGCAAGAAAGCGCGGCAGGGGAGCGCTTCGGTCACCCTCCATTTCGACAATTCCGATAAGCGAATTCCCATCGAGTACTCGCTCGTTTCGGTCACGCGCAAAGTGTATCGGAGCGGCGAGGGCGAATACCTCATCAATGGGAACAAGGTGCGCCTCCTCGATGTGGTGGATCTCCTCGCGCGCGCCGGCGTGGGTCGGGACAGCTACTGTGTCATCAATCAGGGAATGTCGGATTCGCTCCTCGCCGCGACGCCGACCGAACGACGGTCGCTTTTCGAAGATGCGGCCGGGGTGAAGCCGTATCAGATCGAGAAGGATCGTGCCAAGCGCAAGATGGACGCTTCGCGGGAGAATCTGCTCCGGGTGGCGACCCTGCTTTCGGAAATTGAACCACACCTGAAGCATCTGCGGCGACAAGCTGAGAAGATCGCGCAGGCGAAAACCATCGGAGAGCGGTTGCGGGCGAAGCAGATGGAGCTCTATGGATACTTGTGGGCGGAGTTTCAGGAGGAACGGGAGCGGCTCACGAAGAATCGCGAGCGATCCGTAGAACGATTGACGGCACTCGAGGCGACGGTGGCAACCCTTCAGAGGGAAGCCGAAATGCTCGCGGGAACCATGGAAGAGGACGATTCGCTCGATAGCCTCGGTGAGGCGATCGCGGATTTTCGAACGGAAAAAAACGAGCGGGAGCGCGAGTCGGCGGTGATATCCGGGCGTATTGAGATCGAGGAGGAGAAGAAAAAGGATCGCGAGGAGGTGGCGGTCATTACCGTGGATCTCACCTATGTTCGCAGTGCCTTGGAGCGGATTCGGAGGGATCAGGAATCGCTCATCGCGAAAATTATTGCAGGGAAAAATGATCCATCGCAGTGGGAAAATCTCGCGAAGGAAGCAGAAGCTATCGCCGTATCACTCAGAGAGCTGGACGAAAAGGCAGGTAAGGGGTCGGTCGTGGAGAAAAAAATCATCTCGCTTCCCGAGGCGGAGCGCAAGGTCATCGATGAACGGCTGCAGGAATTGCATGCAGAAGATGCGCGTCTGAAGAAGGCAATGATGGAATTCGAGCAACACATCGCGGAGAAGGAAAACGAAATGAGAATTGCACGCGAAAAAGGTCGTGCGGCGAGAGAGCGATATTTTCATCTCGAGCGGGAGTTGCGGGAGAAGGAGCATTTGCTCCAGAAAGAGAAGGATGATCTGAATGAAATGAAAGTGAGCCTCGCCCGCGTGGAGGTTCGGGAAGAGGATCTCATCGCCGAAGTGCGCCTCGAGCTTAATACAGAACCAGCGAGTCTCGTTTGGGATGGTGTTCCTCGTGACCGGGACAAGCTCATGCGAGAAATCGGTCGTTTGAAGGTGGAGTCCGAACAGGCGGGCGGTATCGATAAGGCGGTGTTGGAAGAATATGATGAAACGGAAAAACGGTTTCAGTTCCTCTCGCAGGAATCCGAAGACTTACATAAAGCGATGGAGTCCCTCGATGCGGTAATCCGCGAGATGGATGCGAAGATCGATCACGCCTTTGCGAAGGCGTTTGAGAATATCGCGAAGGAGTTCGAGCGGTATTTCCAATTGATTTTTAACGGAGGAAAAGCGGAGTTGAAAAAAATCCGTATCCGTCCGAGGAGGAAGGAAACCGAGGAAGGAGATGAAGAGCTGAAAAGCGAAGAAATTTCCGAGGAAGGGGAATTGGGTATCGATATCGTCGCATGCCCTCCCGGGAAACGGATCGAGAGCCTCTCCTCGCTCTCCGGCGGGGAGCGATCGCTCACTTCGCTCGCGCTCCTCTTCGCGATGATTTCTCACAATCCGCCGCCGTTCGCCGTGCTCGACGAGGTGGAGGCGGCGCTCGACGAGGCGAATTCGCGCCGGTTCGGTCGTATCCTCCAGGATCTCGGCACCTCGACGCAATTCATCGCGATCACGCACAATCGTGAGACGATGCGTCAGGCGGGGCTCCTCTATGGCGTGACCATGGGCGCCGACGGCGTCTCCCAGCTCCTTTCGATTAAGCTCGACCGAGCCGAAGCCATCGCGAAGTAGATTTGCTGAGAAGATATTTTTCTTCTGTCGTCCCGCATTTAATGGAGGATCCATTTTTTTCTGTTGCCATTTCTTCTGGATTCTGGGTCAAGACTTGGATGACAATTGTTGGGATTTGTGATAAGAAAAGTGGAATTGGTAAGAAAGTTATTTATGCGACCATCAGAACCGAGTTTCAAGTTGAAAGTGAAGAAGGCGCGTGCGGGACTCGGGCTGTTTGCCATGGAGGCGATACCGAAGGGATCGACGATCATCGAATATATCGGGAAGAAGGTTTTCGCGACGGAGGATTCCAATGGAAAATATATCTTCAGCGTGAACAAGAAATGGGATATCGATGGCTCTCCGCGGTGGAATACGGCGCGGTATGTGAATCACTCCTGTC
>CAYOIM010000007.1:0-24818 GCA_964404075.1 uncultured Bdellovibrionales bacterium
GGAGAAACTCCACGATGGATCTCAATACCTGTGCTGATGCGAATGTATGCTCCCACGCTGACGGACTCATTTCCGATTCGAGATACCGGAGTCCCTTTTCGGCCATCGTCCGTGGTCCCGGTATCGATACCAATGCGCGGATAGCCATCGCCGTCGAGACATTTTGCGAACCGAATCGCGTCTGCGGCGCGGCCGACCAGTGCATCCGCTCCCCCGGATCAACCACGCCTTTGCTTATCAGGGCTTCCACCCCATTGGTCCGAGGATTCATGTCTCCGCTCCAGACATTACTGATGACGGCGAGAGAGAGGATGTCCGGATCCATGTCCGAAAAATCAGTGATACGATGGGCGTTCTTCAGACCGAACAACGATCGCCCATACAGACGGACGACATCGAGATCCCGTGCTTCCCGCTTCACATTGACCGGGATACTGTCATCACCGTAATCCGGCCACGCGAGAGCGGTCTCGGATTCGTCGAAGTATGCCCGCATCTGCGACAAGATACCCTCCATACGCGCCGATCGACCTTCGTTCCGCTCCAGATGCTTCGCTTCGAGCAAATATTCTGCGACATACGCGGTCACAAATGGATCGGAATCCCCATACCACCAAGCAAAACCGCCATCATCATTCTGTAGCTCATCCAACCGCTCGACACCCGCCCAAATAACCGCATCGATATCCTCTCCCCCAAGCGCCTGGGGGAAAAACTTTCCTCCCCGTTTGGCGAGTATCGCCGGAACCAGCCGACTCGTCGTCTGCTCGACACAACCATACGGATAGTCGATCATCGACTTCGCAAGCGGTCCGACCGATGCGAAAATCGACGGGGAAATATCGATGGAAAGCGTCGAGCGACTCATATCAGCATCAGGAGAGAAATCGTATGAAAACTCGCTCCCATCAACGATGCGTTCGATGCGATCCTGGAAAAATCCCGCCTCCTCGATCGGAAAGGAAAGCTCCACCGCATCAGCGAGTTCCTCATCCGACCGCCCCACAACAGAAAATCTCACCTTCGATTGTGACGAAGGGTGATCCGCATGTATTCCGAAAAAAACTTCCTTGGTCCCTCCCCGGGGAACCGTGACCGACTGTGTTCGATCGGCGAGCGTGAAACCGCCGAGAACAGAACCGCCTTCGAAATCGACACTGACGAGAAACTCCTGCTCCGCCGGAGTGGCATTCTGTACCATGGCGGACAATGTCGCCGTATCGCCGACCCGGAGCATATTCGGGACCGTCGGTCGGATCGAAACGCTCTTTGAAACCATGATTTCATCATGACTCTGACCCACCTCTGTCCGCTCAGTATTGGCTATCCCGAACACCACCCAGGTCGTCAGATTATCCGGAAGACGAAATGTCACACTCGCCCTCCCATCCTCCATCGTCTTCACGGTTGGATTCCAATACGCCGTATCCTTGAATACCGATCGTATATCGCCGCCACCGCCACCCTTTTCGGCACCATAAAACGAGATTCCCTGCAGTGAATGTGCTCCCTGCGTATCGTCATAACGCTCATTCCAAAAATGATCGAAAATATCTGCCGGCTTCCTATCAATCAGCTCAAAAAGAGCCTTATCGACGGCATAGACAGCCACCTCAGCCGATACCGATCGACCGGATTTCTCATTTTTCGTCTCGATAGAGAGGGTGATATCATCACCCGGCTGATATGATTCCTTGTCCTTGACAATGGAAACAGCGATACGGTTCTCTTCGGGAGATACTGAAACACCGATCTGTTTCTGAGAAAAGGCGCCCTGCGAAAATCCAGCGACTGACAAGAAAACATTGGGCATATCATCCCCGTTCAGCGGAAATGGGAAGGTCACTGACTTCCCGATCATACGGATCACCTGATACCGTTCCGTTCGTCCACGCTCCACCGAGAAAAACACATCCCTATCCGGAAGCACCGAAGAAACAGTCACTTGCGCCTGATCACCGGGATCATATTTCTTGCGATCCGTCGTCAGGGAAAAAAGCTTTTCCGTTTCATCACCCGAAAAATCGAAGTAATCACCATTCTGCTCGGAAACCCAAAAGGAGAACTCGTTCATCACGAGATTCCCGCGAGCGTCATGCCCCTCTACTCTGAGAGCATACGAACCGCCCTGCTCAGGAACGAATCGGATCTCTGCACGACCATCCCTTCCGGTCGTCACGCCGATATCAGGAAAGCTCTCAGTATGCGATTCATACCGTGGGTATTTCCTCCCTTCGATGAAATACTCCGTCCAATAGGTGCGGACGATGCTGACCGCCGACAACGCGATATTTGCAGTCGAAACATCCCGATGGGCGACGAGTTGCAAAGGGAGGACATATTCTTGCCCATGCTTCACGCTCCATGCCACCTCCTTCGAAGTATGGATACCGAAATCCCCGGCATACACGACGGCGTTCTTCCGCTCAAAAGAAGCTTCGCCCGACCCATCCGCAAACTCCACTGCGAACGAATACACCTGATCCTTTCCCTCCGATCCTTCCGGAACCCGCGCCTGAATCATTATCGTCGCCTGACCATGCTCATCGAGAATCGCCTCGCCCTGTTCAATGAGTTGTGAACCCCAATCTCCGTACCGATACGAGGAATCCTCTTCCATGCCAGCCTCCGGAATCATCGCTGAGCCGTACATACTCGATGCACCGAGGCGATAACTCACTGTCTTTCCCGACAACGGTTCACCAGAAAAATACAGTCCACTGACATGGTAAGTCATCATCTCCCCCGCGACCACCACATCATCCTCAAGCGTCAAATCAATACCATACTCGGGCTTCCGATATTCCTCGATGTCAAAAGATCCCGGATACGGACTCCACAACACCTCTCCTCCATCGGATACCACCTCCAGAGACAGGCTATACCACCCAGTATGCCCGTCCCGCGGAATCTGAAACGATCCCGAGACCGTACCAGTTTCAGAAAAATCAAGTTCACCCTCATAGAGCGCCGTCTCCCCCTGGTATGCCTTTGCCCGCACTTTCCCTTTCGGAATCGAGTATCGTGCATCATCGTCATTCCGAAGAATCGATTTGAAATACACCGTATCCCCAGGCTGATACAACGGACGATCCGTAAAGGTAAAGGCACTCCCTGCCGGTGACTTCTTTTGAAACAACCCATATGACGCCCAGTCCACCGTCGTCAGATTGATCGGGATTACTGAGACATCATCTCCACTCTCCACCACAGCGAGATCATCCCCATCTCCAATCGCAATCGTTGCAATCCCCTCGCGATTCAACTGCGCTGACCCCGTCTCCCGAACTTTCTCAGCGACACTATAGAGCGTGACCGCTCCGGATGAAAGGGATTTCCCCGTCTTCGCATCTTGTGCCCAGAAAATATATTCGTCATCCCCTTCCCGGACCAAAGCGCCCATATTCGATACGGAGAGAAACGCTTCACCCTTCAGCTGTCCGCCGCTCTTGGCCTGCACATAATACACCCCGGAATCATTCAACGGAAAAGAGATATTCTCGCGCTCATTCTGACGAATCATTTTTTCTGTCTCCGCGATCATCTCGAGCCCCTCCGTACTGACTGATCGGCTCCGAGCCTTCACATCACCATCTTCATTCTTTTCATACCGAAGATATTCGAGCAAGCTTTCCTTGTCCGTCCGATACAGCCTCACTTCGGTCGTTCCCAATGCATCCCCATAGACGAAAAAGCCGGGGTTCTCCCCCGCCGTGAAAGAAAGAAGCCCTCCATAGGTATACCCGTCTTTTTCCTTGGCGAAAGTAAGAAATGTTTCACTTTTCTCGGTTTTCTTTCCCAGGACCTGACCGACGACCGACGAATCAACCGCGAAAGTGCCACTCGCATACAGAAACACCCCTATGAAAAGGGCAACAGGAGCGAAAAAGCCCCTCACCGAAAAAATACGCCTCATAAATAACACCACAAATAATTACCCGCAAAAAAAATATCCCGTTACTCCTTTGTCGCGCGGAGGATTTCCTCGATGGAAGTGATGCCCATCACGCACTTGGCGAAACCGTCCTCCACCATGGTCGCCATGTGATTCTCATAACGCGCCGCCTTCTCAATCTCTTCGGTCGTCGCGGCCTGTGAGATGAGTTTCCGGATATTCGTCTCCATCTCGAGCACCTCGTACACCCCGCCACGACCTCGATACCCCTCACCCCCGCACTGATCACAACTCCCCGGCTCGAAAAATTCGATATCACCCCAGTCCTTCACCTTCGCCATATACTTCACCGTTTCCTTATGTTTCTTCAAAAAAGTCATGATCGCATCGAGATCGTAATTTCGCCCCAACGCCTCGATCTGCTTCGCATCCAGCCGATAGGGCTTCCTGCACTCCGGACAGAGCCGTCGGACGAGTCTCTGCGCGATAATCACATTCACGGTCGATGCGATGAGAAATGGCTCCGCACCCATATCGAGCATGCGAGGAAGCGTCGCCGCGGCGCTGTTGGTGTGGAGTGTCGAGAGCACGAGATGCCCGGTCATCGCGGCATGCATGGCGATCTCAAGCGTCTCGCTGTCGCGGATTTCACCGACCATGATGATGTCCGGATCCTGACGGAGGAGCGCACGGAGTCCGGCGGCAAAAGTCATCCCGACTTTGGAATTGATCTGCGTCTGATTCACCCGCGGCATACGGTACTCGACCGGATCCTCGACCGTACTCACATTCACTTCGGGCGTATTGAGGATATCCATCGCCGTATAAAGCGTCGTCGTTTTCCCAGAACCGGTCGGTCCCGTCACGAGTATCATGCCGTTCGGTTTGTTCATCTGCCTCTGCACGGCTTCCAATGCATCCTCGGCGATGCCCATTTTCTCCAAAGTGAGTCCGCTTGATGTCTCGTCAAGGAGACGCATCACGACTTTTTCGCCATCGAAAATCGGGAGGATGCTCACGCGGAACGAGATCTTGTATTCATCTTTCGCGATCTTGAACCGACCATCCTGCGGCACGCGATGCTCGTCGAGCTTGAGGCTCGAGAGCACCTTGATACGCGCGACGATCCCTGCGGCGGTATCCTTGGGGAGGGACATGGCATCATGGAGCACGCCATCGATGCGATACCGCACATGGACTTCCTTCTCATCCGGTTCGATATGGATATCCGACGCCTTCTGGAGGATGGCGTGCTTGAGGAGCGTATCCACGACACGGATGATCGGGAGGTCCGCCGCCACTTTCTCCAGATTGTCGCCACTCTCCCCGTCATCCTCTTTTTTCACTCCATCGGTCAGGATCTCTCCGAATTCCGCCTCGAGACTCCGACCATATTGAAGGAGTATCGTCTGAATGCTTTCTTTGGTCGTGAGACACGGTATGATCTTCAATCCCGTCTTTTTCTTGATGAAATCGATCGTCTGCAAATCATCGGGGCTGAGCATCGCCACTTTCAGGTTCACTCCCGCCTTTTCAAACGCGACGATATTCGCCTTCTTCGCGATGAGCTCGGGGATGATCTGCAGGATTTCCTCCGGCACCGCCTGCTTCGCGAGATCGACGAACGGGATGCCGAGCACATAGGCATAGACTTTCTGCAGATCCGCCTCGGAAATCAATTGCTTCTCGAACAGTGTCTTCCCGAAATCCTTCTGACTCTTCGTCACTTCGTCGAACACCGCCTCCAAATCCTCCTTCTTCACCAAGTTGGAATCGAGGAGGAACTCTTTCAATTGCGTATTACTGACATGCATAAGTTTTTCTTTTTCTTTCCATCAGTATACAACAAAAAGCAAAACGAGATAATAGTGAAGAATGGTATCAGATAATAGATATTAGATATTAGATCAAGACACGAGAGAAAAAAACAGCCCAAAAAAACAGGGCTGTCTTTCCTACTCTCTTTTAATCCATTATCCGATATCTAATATCTGGATTATTCTTACATCATCCCCATACCGCCGGCGCCGGGCATCTGCATGTCTTTCTTCTCCTCGGGGAGATCGACGACGGCCGCCTCGGTGGTGAGGAGCAGTGCCGCGACCGACACCGCGTTCTCGAGGGCGAGCCTCGTGACTTTGAGCGGATCGATGATGCCGGCCTTCACCATATCATTCTCATAACGATTTTCGAGCGCATTGTAACCGAAGTTCACTCCCGTACCGAGGAGCACCTCATTGAGTACCACCGCCGCGTCTTGTTCCCCGGCATTGGTCGCGATCTGCCGAAGCGGCTCAGAGAGTGCCTTGAGCAAAGTCTCATACCCGGCACGGTACTCATGATCTTCGATCGATTTCTTCGCATACTTCGCGGTGACTTCCGCCGCCGCCTTCACGAGCGCGACTCCGCCACCAGCGACGATGCCCTCTTCGATAGCCGCCTTCGTCGCATTGACCGCATCTTCCATCTTGTGCTTCATATAGGTGAGTTCCGTCTCCGTCGAAGCACCGACACGGATGACAGCCACTCCCCCTGCGAGTTTCGCCTTGCGCTTCTCGAGTTTCTCGCGATCATACTCACTCTCAGTTTTTGCAATATGCGCCGTGATTTCCTTCACTCGATCCTCGATTGCTTTTTTCTTCCCCTTCCCACCAACGATAGTCGTCGCGTCTTTGGTTGCGATGATCTTCGTCGCCTGACCAAGCATCGATACTTCCACAGTGGAGAGTTTCATTCCCTTATCACCAGAAATCACGGTCGCTCCAGTAAGGACGGCGATATCCTCGAGCAAAGCCTTCCTGCCATCACCATATTCCGGCGCCTTTACGGCGAGCACATTCAGCACTCCACGGAGTTTGTTCACGACGAGCGTCGCGAGCGCCTCTCCATCGACATCTTCGGCAATGATGACGATATCCTTCTTCCCGCCCTTCCCGAGTTTCTCCAGAATCGGTACGATATCCGCAATCGCGGAAATTTTCCCATCCGTAATGAGTATGTATGGATTATTCACCTCCGCGGCCTGTGCCTGCGGATCCGTCATCATGTATGGCGAGATGAATCCCTTGTCGAATTTCATTCCCTCGACAATTTCCTTCGAGAGCCCGAGTGTCTGTGATTGCTCTGTCGTTACGACGCCGTCCTTGCCGACCGTTTGCATCACTTCTGCAATCATCTCCCCCATTTCCTTCGATTCGGCGGAAATCGTCGCGACCTGCGCGATGGATTTCTTATCCCGGAGTGGCTGAGCATTTTTTTTCAAAATCGCGATCACTTCATCCTTCGCGGCTTCCATCCCCCGACGGATACCGATCGGGTTGATTCCCGTCTCGACGAACTTCAATCCCTCGCGAACGAGCGCCTGCGTGATGACCGTGGAAGTCGTCGTCCCATCACCCGCGGCATCGTTCGTCTTCGTCGCGACTTCCTTGATGAGCTGTGCGCCCAGATTCTCCAGCGCGTCCCCCAATTCGATTTCCTTCGCGATAGAGACACCGTCATTCGTGATGACCGGCGATCCATAGGACTTCCCGAGGATCACATTGCGCCCCTTCGGTCCGAGCGTCACCTTCACGGCATTCGCCACGGTATCGATGCCCCGCTTCATCGCTTTCCTCGCGTCTTCGCTGTATGCGATATTCTTTGCCATATACTTTTATCATTATCGGATTAGCACTCTCTATTATAGACTGCTAATTTTCCCTGTCAACCCCGCACCTATTCGGCACAACGCCAAAGGCACAAAGAGACAACCTATTAGTAAAAACACCAAAGAATGTCGAGCCCTTGTAATACACTCACCCTTCAGAGTGCTCAATAGGTGCGGGGTCAACCCCACACCGGTTTGACCTTCAAAGGATTCTCCTGGTATAAAGAAAGTGTTCTTTCAACCATGGGGGAGCATCATGAACAATCACCGTTGCCAAATGCTCAGCATCGAGTATGTGACACATCGTCGAGGCCACATCGTTGAACACAATGAATACTCCAGGGTATTGAGAGGTAACCACTCGCAAATTCAAGAAAAAGCCAAGGGTATTCATGATGAGCTCGCCACGAGACGAAAAATGCAAGGCGATGGTCACACCTTTACCTTGATTACCGTTCTCTTCCACCCTCAAGGTCAGACCTCTGTCTTCGCTACCAACTCTATCTGAGGATGGACACATCACGCATCCCGCCTACGGCGGTTCCGACCTCGTTTCGGAACCGCTCTTTTTTTATTTAATACCCTTTTACTATACTTTGAAAATCATCACATCACCATCCCGGACGGCATATTCTTTGCGCATCGATCACTAATCCACCATCAAAGAAACTTCCGCTTATTGAGTTCAACAGAGAAACCACTTCCTCATCCCATCCCATATACCCTCTCCCCTACTTACCTGCTCTGCATATACTGGATAGAACCGGCAGTGCCAGGTATCACACAGATAAAAGTGCTCCCACTGA
Organism: uncultured Bdellovibrionales bacterium; assembly: GCA_964404075.1. Classification (GTDB taxonomy): domain Bacteria; phylum Patescibacteriota; class Minisyncoccia; order Moranbacterales; family UBA1568; genus CAYTED01. The sequence continues at coordinate 8,351 of CAYOIM010000007.1, forward strand.
ACTGGCTCACGGGTATCTCGGTCGGAACAGAAGCGACATTGTATGGACAAGCTACCCAAACTGATGCCACTCCACCCGGCACCTTCATCCCACAATCCTTTTGCGATACCGCCACAGATCCATTTGCGTTCGTTCGGTATGTGAGGGGAACTCCCTCGCTTCCTTTACTGCCACAATAGACAGTAGTTTGGACTGGTTTTCCGTCAGAGTCCCTGACAAAACCACTGGCAACTGTTGGGGCGGGAGTACTCACTCCAGAAGATACGCCTCCGCGAGGAGCCTGTATCGTGCAAGTGAAGGTACCTCCATTGAATTGATCAACGGGCATTTCTGTCGGTGACGAAACCACCCCGTCCGGACAAGCGACCCACACCCTTCCTCCATTGTTATTGCAGGTATCCTTCGGTATCGATACGGATCCGTCATTTGCGCTGGTTCGATAGGTCGCAAAATAGCCCTGCCTGATATCACCGCAATACAAGGTCGCCGAGAGGGGACGCCCTTCCGCATCAACGATCCGACCGGATAACAGGGTATCGTTCGAATCTCTCGGTCCAGACGGTGCGACAGAATGCGCCGTATCGTCTGGCGGAGCAGTGCCAGGGGACATCTTACTCGAACCGCCTGCGTTATCACTTCCATTCGTTGCCGTAGCGGTATGAGCCGCTATGTTGACCTTGATAGTTCCCAGCACAGAGCCGCCCTGTTTCAAGGTCACTACATAAACATTCTTCTCTGCAACACCCGCCTCCACGGTCAGTGTCAATCCATTCCGCCATTCCTCCACGGTCGCAATAACGGTCGGTGTGACGGTCATCCCCGCCACAGATGCAACAGCAACCGGTACTTTCAGGGAAGAAAAAATATCGTCGTGCGGAGCGAGCGTGACATTCGCGACATTCTCAACAACGATCGGTCCACGAGAAAAATCCGGGTTTCCGCTGAGCGTGACATGCTTCGAAGTTCCGGAAGGCATAGTCGTCACTATCGGAGAAGGCGAAGGAATCTGGACTACGAGAGCTTCTGGTCGAGCAGTCGTCCCCGTATTGATTGGAGTGCTTTGAGCACCCTGACCAGTGCTCCCTCCCGTATTTGCTGATGACCTCGAATCACAATTGAAAGTGTACCAATTCATTTTCTGGATGCCGATGCCCATGGTATCGTTGGCGAGCACACCGATGATGGTATTGACGATGAGCCAACCACAAAGAATGAGCGCGAGTCCTCCCAATACCTTCTCAATCATTCCCTTGGCGGTCGTCATGCGATTATTATCCCCGACTGAGATGATATAGATGACGCCTGCGATCATGATGAGCGCGAGTCCGACGACGACCATGATGCCCGTCCCCCAATTGATGATGCTCTTGCCCCCGATGAGGATATGGCAGAGCGTACACGCTTCCGGATGTTCCGTCGTCCCACAGGGAACGATACTGACGGCACTTGCCGAAAGCGGAAAAGAAAAGGCGATGGAGACAGCCACCAAACAAAGAAACATTCCTTTTGATAACGATTTCATAACTTTCCTCTTTTTTTATTTATTTACACCCCACCAAAAAGGCGGAAAATCCCTCCCTTCACATTATACCTTGAAAATCATCACATCACCATCCTCGACCACATAGTCCTTCCCCTCGAGGCGCAGTATGCCCTGCTCTTTCGCGGCTGTCCATGATCCCGCGGCGATGAGCTTCTCCCAATTGATCACTTCCGCCCGGATGAATTTCTCTTCGAAATCGGAATGGATCGCGGCACCGGCCTGCGGTGCGGTCGATCCCTGCGGCACGGTCCACGCCCGCGTTTCCTGTTCGCCCGTCGTGAAAAAAGTCATGAGTCCGAGGAGTGAATATGCCTCACGGATGAGTTCCGGGAGATGACTCACGAGACCGAATTCCACCTGTTCCTCCGGCGTCATCTCATTGAGCTCCTCCTCAATCTTTATATCGAGTCGCACATGCGGACGCACCGCGAGTGCCGGTGGAAGCGTGCCTTCAGTATCCGACATATTATATACATAGAGGAACGGTTTCGCGGTGAGGAGTGAAAGTTCCTTCAAAAGTTTCTTCACATCATCAGGGTTTCCAGAAAGCGGTATCGTATTTGCGAGAAGCCCCTGCTCCAGCCCCACTGAAAGTTCTTCGAGATTCTTCAATTCCTCCGCCGCACCTTTTTTATTCGCGCGAGCCTCCTTCGCCGTCTTTTCCCTGCGCTTTGTCACCGTCTCGAGATCGGCGAGGATGAGTTCGGTATTGATGACTTCGATATCATTCGAGGGGTCGATCGTATTGTGCACATGGATGATGTCGGGATTTTCAAACACCCGCACGACCTGGATGATTGCATCCGTCTCTCGGATATTGGCGAGGAACTTATTCCCGAGCCCCTCGCCTTCGCTCGCACCTTTCACAAGTCCGGCGATGTCGACGAATTCCACCACCGCGGGGACGACCTTTTGCGTCTTCGAAAATGCCGACAGCGCATCGAGCCGATGGTCGGGAACGGTCACGATACCGACATTCGGTTCGATCGTACAGAACGGATAATTATTGATATCGACGACCTTCCGGGTCAATGCCTTGAACAAGGTCGATTTCCCGACATTCGGCAATCCGACGATTCCGACTCTGAGAGACATAGGGGGCAGATATGAGATAATAGATAATAGATAGTAGAGGTGAGGATTTTTTACAGCGGACGCACCGTTCCAAAAGCGAAGCGACCGTTGTAAAAAACGAGAGGTGAGAAAATAAAAAGAGAATAGATTGATTGTGGCGAAAAAAAGGGAGAAAGTCAATAAAAAAACCTCCAGGTTCCAATAGTTTCTCATCGGAATCGGAGGTCAAACCAAATGACGACTACACAGTCCACGCCAATTCGGCGGCGAGACCAGTGTAGGTCGATGGCGTCAGTACGAGAAGTCGCTCCTTGGCATCATCCGGAATGTCGAGTCCTCGGATCAATTCGTGGAGTGCCTCCATTGTGATGCCCTTGCCGCGAGTCAGATCCTTCAGCTGTTCGTAGGGGTTGGGCACACCAAAGCGGCGCATGACTGTCTGCACCGGTTCGGCCAGTACCTCCCAAACATCCTCAAGGTCTTCAACAAGCCGTTGCGGATTGGCTTCAAGTTTGTTCAGTCCTCGCAGGGTGGAGTCGAAGGCGAGCACGGTGTAACCAAAGGCGACTCCCATATTACGGAGAACAGTCGAGTCAGTGAGATCCCTCTGCAAACGCGATATCGGAAGCTTGTCCGCCATATGCCGGAGCAACGCATTCGCTACACCGAGATTCCCTTCGGAGTTCTCGAAATCGATCGGGTTCACCTTGTGCGGCATCGTCGATGAACCGATCTCGCCTGCCTTCGGTCTTTGCCTGAAATATCCAATCGCAATGTATTGCCAAATGTCGCGATCGGCATCGATCAGAATGGTGTTGGCGCGTGCCATGGCATCAAACAATTCCGCCATCGCATCATGTGGCTCGATCTGTATCGTGTGTGAATTGAACTCGAAGTCAAACGACTCGACGAAACAACGATTCAAGGCTTCCCAATCGACCTCGGGATACGCTGCCATGTGAGCGTTGTAGTTTCCCACGGCACCGTTGAACTTGACAAGGGATGACACCCGATCAATGCAAGAGCTTGCCCGCACCAAGCGCGCGGTGATATTGGCCATTTCTTTGCCGAGCGTCGTCGGTGTCGCCGGCTGGCCATGGGTGCGAGCAAGCATCGGGACATCAGCATACTCATGTGCCAAACCCCGAAACCGCCGGATTACCCGGTCAATCATGTCCCAAAGAATGCGTCGCCCCTCACGCAACATCAGCGCAAACGCGAAATTGTTGATGTCTTCTGAAGTACAGCCGAAATGGATGAATTGTAGAACACGCGCCACCTCCTCATTGCCGGCGAGACGCTTCTGCAACCAGTATTCCACAGCCTTGACATCGTGATTGATCTCGGCTTCGATAGCCTTGATTTCTTCAGCATCCTTTTCCGAGAAGTGTCCCACGACCGCATTCAGCTCTTCAATTGTTGCCAATGAAAATGGCAGGCACTCGGGAATCTCCTCCGTAGCAGCGAGATACTTCAACCATGCGATTTCGACATGGACACGGTTTTTCATGAGGCCAAATTCAGAAAAACAATCCCGCAACGCACTTGCCTTACTGGCATAACGACCATCAAGCGGTGAGAGTGCGGTAAGTGGTGTGAGTGATGTGCTCATGGTGAACCTCCTATGGTTGGATGAGACAAAAAATGGATTTTCTCCAAAAAATAATGGACAAAACCCCTTAAAGAACTTCATCGAAGTATCCCAAAAAAGAGCCGAGAAGTCAATGATAAAGCCATATGATATACTGGAAAGTATCCATTATCTGGTATCTCGTATCTATTTTCTAAACTCTCATCTCTAACCTCTTCTTAAATCTATGAACCCCGCTATTTTCAAGGCCTACGACATGCGCGGAATCTATCCGACCGATCTCGATGAGCACGATGCCTATGATATCGGTCGCGCTTTCGTGGTTCACTTCAAACCAAAGAAGATAGCCGTGGGTCAGGATATCCGGAAATCAAGCGAGAGACTCTTCGAGGCCTTCGTCCGCGGGGTCACCGAGAGCGGCGTCGATGTCATCGACCTCGGACTCACCTCAACACCGATGGTGTACTTCGCCGCCGGCAGACTCGATGTCGATGCCGTCGTCGCGATCACCGCCTCGCACAACCCCCCGCAATGGAACGGGATGAAATTCGCCTTGCGCGGCGCCATCCCCGTCGGAAAAAAAACCGGCCTCTCCGATATCCGTGATCTCGCCATGAAAGGCGAATATATCGCCTTGGAAAAAATCGGTACCGTCGAAACCCACAACATCAAAGATGACTACATCGATTACTTCACCTCATTCGCCGATTTCCAGGGGAAACGATTCACCATCGCGGTCGATACCGCGAATGCCATGGGCGTGCTCGAACTCGATATGTACCGGAAATTCCCCGATGAACTCACCATGGTAAATATCTATGATGATCTCACTCATCCGTTCGAGTGCCACGAGGCCAATCCACTGAAAACCGAAACACTTGCGGAACTCCAGGCGAAAGTCCGCGAGGTGAATGCGGATCTCGGTATCTGCTACGACGGCGATGCAGATCGCGTCGGCTTCGTCGATGAAACGGGCGAGGTCATCCCCATGGATCTCATGACCGGACTCCTCGGAAAGAGCATCCTCGAGAAGAATCCCGGAGCGACTATCCTCTACGATCTCCGCTCTTCGCGCGCGGTGAAAGAAGTGATCGAGGAGGCGGGTGGCAAGGCGCTCGAGAGCCAAGTCGGTCATGCCAATATCAAGAAACAGATGCGAGAAGACGGAGCCATCTTCGCTGGCGAGCTCTCTGGTCACTATTATTTCAAAGAAAACTCCTACGCCGAATCGAGCACCCTCGCCGCCATCTTTCTGCTCAATCTCATGGCAAAGACTGGAAAGACCATCTCTGAGCTCGTCCTTGACCTCCGCCGCTATGCCCACTCGGGAGAAATCAACAGCGAGGTCGCGGATAAAGATGCTGTCATCGCGAAACTCAAGGAACGCTATGCCGACGGAATGATCACCGAGCTCGATGGCGTGAAGATCGACTACCCCGACTGGTGGTTCAATGTCCGCCCGTCCAATACCGAGCCCATGCTCCGCCTCAACCTCGAAGCGAAGACGCAAGAGGAAATGGAGAAAAAACAAGCCGAACTCCTCGTTCTCATTCGCAGTTAAATCGCTTGTTACCGAGCTATTTGACCCCGCACCTATTTGGCACAGCGCCACAGGAACAAACGAACACCATACTATTCCATACAATTATTTTCTTATATCTCGAACTATCGTTTTATTGATGTTTTTCAAAGTGCCAAATAGGTGCGGGGTTGACAAGCTGTTCGTACGGACGGTATACTGTCCCCAATGAATATGAAACGACTGAGAAAATTCGCATCGATGAATGAAACGGTTCAGAAAATCGCCTAGTGGGCGGTTTTTTTCTTGTTTTTTTAACAAAATCTCTCAACAAAGAAAAGGAGCCACGGAATGAATCCCCTTTCAGAAAGAACTCTTCCCCCACTAGAAATATGGCAACAGAACATGGAAGCCCTTCGGTCCGCAGGAGGGATTCCTTGTCCCGTCATGACGGAGTCCACGACTCGTGGCGTGCATTATTTCGGCGCAGAAATCTGCACCTGTGACCGACAAAAAGAACGCTCCAAGATAATTCGCTGGGGTCAACCTTGCTGGAAAAAGGAGGGCGGAATACCTCAGTGCCTCGTGATTTCGACACCAAAGTAATACACCCCACAAAAACATCAGTCAACATCGGTCGAGGAACTCCTTGACCGAACTTTTTTTCCGCGAGAGATTTCTTCAAAACAATTTTCAAAGACCGCGTGAGCTTTTGTAGGTCACAAGTCGTGAAAATGAGTTTTGAAAAGTTTTGCAGCTATTGGAAACTCTTCTTATCTGTTTCCACAATCAATTGTCCACAGGCGGCGGCGATATCATCCCCCATGGCACGACGCCTCGTCACATCGACACCGCGTTTCTGAAGTATCTCCTGAAATCGCGTCACCTGACTCTCTCCGCTTTTCTCATACGCGCTCGCGGTTTTATTGTATGGGATGAGATTCACTTTCACCTTCCCGATACCATTCGCAAATTTCGCGAGTTCAAGCGCACTCGCCTCGCCGTCATTCACCCCTTCGAGCAGGATATATTCAAGCGTGAGGTGCCGTCTCGCTTCTGGAAATTTCTCGAAATACCGTTTCGTCCATGCCGAAAGTTTCTCGAGAAATTCCGGATAGGATGTCGGCATCATCTCCTTCCGCAATTTCACATTCGCCGAGTGGAGCGAAATCGCGAGTCGAACTGGCGGCCATTCTGGATCATTGAGTAATCGCTCCAACATCGGCACGAGACCGACGGTCGAAACCGTAATCTTGGTCACACCGATATCGGTATGCGAGAGTATCGTTCGTATCGATGATTTCACCACATCATAATTCGCGAGCGGTTCCCCCATGCCCATGAAGACGATATTACTCACTCGTTCCTTCTCATCCTTCATCGCACGGAGACGGTATGCCCAAAACCGATACTGATCGATGATCTCATCCTCCGAAAGATTCCGCGTGAAGCCCATTTTCCCCGTCGCGCAAAAGGTGCACGCCATCGCGCACCCGACCTGGGATGACACACAGATCGTCCGATACCCCCTCGCATTCCGCATGAGCACCGTCTCGATGCGCGCACCATCCGAGAGCTCGAGCACCGCTTTCTCTGTATCGCCGTTATAACTCCGGAGCACGGCGATCTCCTTCACGGAGAGAAACGGCATCGATGCGGAAAGTGCATCCCGCATATCTTTCGAGAGAGTAGTCATCGCCTCAAAAGAGCCCTGATTCGAGTCGAAGAGTCCCGCCTCGAATTGACGCCATCGAAAAGAAGAGGCATCGGGAAAAAATTCCGCAAAAAGTTTTTTCCTCGTTTCCATAGTCTCTGATACTACGATAGCGATAGCAATCCGTCAACTCGCCAATTATATCAGACAAATTCTTCTTCCTATAAAAAAACCGGTACTCATTGAGGAATACCGGCGGGAGATCTTGGTGCGCATCATCAAGAAACGCACTTCATAGGCGCGAAAGGTCCATCAAACACCAAAATCCGAGAATTCAGACCACGATACACGCGATCCGTAGCCGTTCCGGAAACCATCTGTATGTCCACCGACACCCCATTCTCCGTCGGATTCAGAGAAATAACCACAGCTCGCTCTCCGTGGCAGTTCACACAAAAATTCCACGATTCCGGATCATCATGATCCAGAAAACTCACAGAACACTCCATACCCACCGCGATTTCACAACGAGCGAGGACGGTAAGGAGGGCAACTTGAACCACTTCCTGAACATCTTCCGAAGCCGACACGGCCGTCGATACGACCTCTACAGGCGTAGACATGACTCATCCCTTCTGCAAAATAACCTCTTCATTGAGAGGAATGCCCCTACTCTACAGACGACTGACGACGCTGTCAATAGAAAAGATCCCGGGACTCCTGTTTTTCATGAAATGACTTTTCCTTCGATCGGATATCTTCCAATACGCTGTTGAATTTCTCTTCCTTGAAATTCGTTTCCTTGGCATGCTCGTTGAGATAAGAGCGCTTCTTATCATCGCTCCAATGATACTGATACACCGCCTGTTTCCAGAACCACAGTCCAGAAGAAACCGTCACCAAAAGCAGGATGAAAAACAAGTACCGATGGGAGAAATACCAGATGAGGATCATCCTGTGCAGGATGTTTTTCATCAACACCGGAGCGATTTTTTTGCCGAAGAGTTGCATAAGGATACGGTTAATCTTTCGTATACACGACCACATCGAAAAGCGCCTGCACGAGATTCTGCTCGGCTGACTTTTCGGGGAGGGCTGACCCATCGGCACCCACCTCATTGCCGCTCGAAAATATATCCCCCCGCGTCACCTTGTCGGTCGGTTGCCATTGCCGTATATCGAGCGCAACGACATCCAGGGCGTATGGAAGCGCTTCTATCTGATGGAGGAATTGCAGGGCGTCGGCATACCTCCCCCTTATATCGAAGCGGAGTTGCATGGTGGTATCCAATGGCAAATTTCCGAGAATGGTCTCATCCTTTTTCTTCTTTTCCGATGGGGAGGATCCGGATCCTTCGGTCGCCGATACATCGCCGGATTTCCCCGCGCCACCGGTAACGGGCTTTTTCTTCGGATCCGTCTTCCCCTGATTCGTAATCACGATTTCCACATCATCATCACGCGCCAATGCCTCGATCCGCTCGATAAACGGAACTATCTGATCATGACTCACCAGGGTATCGAGCTTGTCTTCATTCCGCAAGATATGTTCATAGGTTTCCCTAAGTAGCGGAAGCTCCTTCATCCGATTCTCCTCGTTTCCCTGGAGGGTTCTATCCGCCTCGATGGTATTCGCCTTCTCGGCAATGAGATCCTGCAGAGGGAAAATACCCCATGCGAACACCGCCGCGAAAAACAACGCCGAGACAATGATGATCCCGACTGGCACGAGTTTGTGGAGAGAGGTATTCATAAGTTTACCGTTTGAGACATTCTTTCTTCACGGAGAACGAAATTTGAAATGCGATATCCTTCGGAGAGAGCCATACCGCAGGCGGGATGTCGATGGCCGTAAAGCATGACTCCTCATTCAGGCTTTTCTCGAGGAGTACCATATCGTTCCGCTCCGCCGCCTTCCCTGCTATGCTGACGACGAAATCTTTCGTACTCACGCTTGAGAGCACCACGCCCGGAGGGAGTACCCGTTCGAGTCGAGAAAGCAATTGCGTAAAATGGAGATGCTCGGCGTTCAGCTTGACCGCTACTTCCACCTTCTTGTTCACCTCCTGAAATTTTTTCTCGATCTCGAGGAGTTCCTTATGGCTGTCCTTCAATGCAAGTTGTTGCGTCGCGCCCTGGAAGGATGACTCATTATGCTCCAGAGCGAAGAATGCCCCGACGAGGATAAGGACATACATCCCATGAAAAAAGAGCACCATGAGCATCTGGGAAAACACGAACCTCGAACGGACCCGTTCTTTCAAAAAACTCTTTTTGTCCTCCGGGAGGAGGTTAAGCAAGATATTCATATTCTTCGATATTGGGGATGGCGAGACCGATGGCCGTCGAATACTGAACGGAATGATTCCGATCGATAGGAGGGATGCTCTCACCCATCCGAACATTCACCCAGGGGTCACCGAGCTCAACTTTTTTTCCCAATTTCCAGGTGAGATATGGGATGAGTCCCTTCATATTCGCCCCGCCCCCGCAGAGCACGATGGAATCGACCGAGGATGAATAGCGGAGATTGCCGAGATAGAATTCGATGGATCTCCCCATCTCCTCGACGAGATTGTCGAGAATCGGCTGTGCCGCATGGAACACGGGGTTCTCATCGGTGAACGAACCGATACCCCGGGAGAGTTTTATCTTCTCTGCCGCCTCGAACGGGATACGCATTTCTTTGGAAATGGCATCCGTGACCGCCTGAGACGATATCGGTACGCTCGAAGTGAAACACGGGATATTCCCCAGACAGACGAAAAAGCTCGTCCGACGGTCACCGATATCGACGATGAGCGTCGTTTTCTGATAATTTTCCGAACCGGAAAGGAGGCTACGCGCCTGGGCGACGGCCTCCGTCTCCATGCCTACGACCTCAAATCCTGCCCGCTCCACGACACTATAGAATGTATCGACGACATTCCGGGCGACGGCCACGACGAGTACGAATGTCTTATCCTTCGCCTGATCATGGAAAAGCTCGTCATTTAATACTTGCCAATCGTAATAAACCTGGTCGAGAGTGAGCGGGATATTCGCCTCGATTTCCCATTTGATCGCCTCGGCGACTTCGGATTCCGGAATATGCGGCAGGGTGATGATACGGAGGAACGCCTTCGTCTCAGGAAGCGAGCAGACGACTTTTTTCGTCTTGATTTTCCCCGGTTTTCCCTGGAAGGACAGCGAACGGATGGCGGCGATGACCGCCTCTTCATCGCGGATCTCTCCGTCCATCACGGCGCCATTCGGAAACGACACCGAAGCATACGAGCGGAAAACATGCTTCCCGCCCTCTTCTTCGATCCATACTCCCTTCACGGACAGGTCACTCAGGTCAAGTCCGAACGGTCGCGGAAAAAAATTGATGATCTTTTTCTGAAATAACCCCATGTGTTTTTCTTTTTCTTATTCTACCACAAAAATCCATATCCCTATCAGACCAACCTCTCATGGTGAATGCGACGCGAGGCGCCACCCCGGGACGGAGTGAACCATCTTCATGAGGGCGACGGTATTAAATATCGATCACACGCCACCGGAGACCTTGATCAGTAATACCTCTGAGAGCGAGAAGGTGCGTCAACACGAAACACACTTGCTAGAGCTCTTCCCAGAGATCGAGGAGATATTGCGTGCCCGTCGGGAAATACGGAGGCGGATAATAGAGGAGATTGTTATCATAGTAGAGATTGCGGTTCGTATACCCGGTGCCATCCGTCCAGGCGAATCCATAGCGCTGATTCGTCGCAAGAGCTCCATTTATAGTGATAGTCGTTTTGTGATTCCCATAATGTTCCGCTCCGATACGCCCCTGCTGAGCGAGGAGCGCCCCGTCGATACGGAGCACATCGCTACTATTGGAGGGTATTTCGATATTGTTCTGTCCGATGATACCGAGTATGTCCCTGCCATCATAATTCGTATAGCGGAGATCACTCGGAATGAACACCGAAGCGACCGGTCCGGAGGAGATATTCGCCGCCACGATGGTGATCTTCTTCGTATTGATCTGACCGGAAAGCCAGATATTGTTCTCGACGAAGATAACCCCGTTATCAACGATTGGATAATTGGAGAGACTGACACATTTTCCTCGATTGTGCTGGGCATTGTTTATCCATCCGCAAGAAGCCAAATCACAACAAGCATTCGTCGTGCAAGGATTTCCATTCGTACCGATTCTCGGACCGAATGCGCCCGTTACGACTCCGTTATAATTCGTGATCGTATTACTGTTCTGATCAGTAGGTATCGTGAGATCCGCCGAATTCACCTTACAGGTATCATAGGTACCATCAGTCTTCAAGATAATCGATCGTCCGACACCGGTCGTATCGAAATACCGTCCCCGTCCCGCCTGCGCCTCGGACTTCATCGTATTGAGGTCACCAAGCACTCCATTAAAATCTGTCGTCGCAACCGGAAATGTCCGCCCTGCTTCGAACACATCGAGGCGCGCCGGCACGGCCGCCGGTGGCAGAGGATCAACAGGCACTATATGCGTATGCACGGCGAACTCATCTCCCCCGCTATGATCCGGGTCATTGAAACTCGAAAGTGAGCTCGTAACGACATTATGTGCCAAACCATCGAAACGGATCCCCCCATTCGAATGTATCTTCCCATATACCTCGGTTCCCGATCCGAAACGCATGAAATCATTGGCAAGGACGGCGCTCTCACTCCAGGATGGCCGACGCAATCTCACCCGGAGCGTCCGCTTCAATGCCGGATACTTGCTCGTCCACCCCTCTGAGCGCACATAGACAATGGTCGAACCGGCTATCGGCGGAGTCACCGTGATAGAATACTGTCCGATAGTCGAACCATACGGATCTTTGTAATCCGCGACATAGGCGGAACTCTGACCGAGAGCCGTCCCGCCGCTCCAGAAGGCATCGATCTGACTGTTCGTCCGGCCATTCAATTGATGCGCCAAATACCATTTGTAAAAATGCACCCCGGACTCCGCGATGCGGAGTGCTTCCTCCTGCGATTGCTTCTGCAGGCTATACTTCGCCTGCGATGAAATAAACCCCAGGATAGAAGTGAGGAGAATCGCCACCGCCGACATGATGACCAGCGCATACGCGAGCGCTGACCCCGATACACCCCTTCGATACTGCCCCCTCATATCAGTAGACATAATTATTCAGATTGCGAAGCTCGGCGAATGATTCGATATTGATGTTATTTGGCGCCTTGATGGGATCGATGTTGACCCGGAGATGCACGCGGACAAGCTTCGCGGTATTGACCGTGATAGGCGTCGAGAGAGGATTATGAATCGTATCCGTCGGATAATCCTTATTGTAATAATAAAAAATCGGCTGGGCATTCGTATTGACCACATAGTCGAGGAGTTGCGTCGTCACTTGATCACCATTCGGATAGGTGACCGGCAGTCCGGCATTCGGATTGGTCACACCCTGATACAATTTCGCATTACTGAGGTAATAATGCACCCGCTCCGTCGCTCCGTCATTGTCGATATCGAGATACACCTTGAGATCGAAATCCGATCCCGACGCAATGGGATAGGCTCCGTTGTCCGCCTGCCTCGCCTTGCGGAGATCTGATACGACATTGCTCACCACGCGCGCCGCCGACGCCGACGCCACTCCTTCCTCGAGAATGAAGCTGTTCGTCTGGAAACTCTTGAGGAGGAGCAGTGTGAACCCCTCCATCGCGATGACCATGATGAAAATCGCCATCATCATTTCGACAAGCGTCATCCCGCGAACGGTCCTCCTATTGTTCCCTATCATGCCCATGCCAAGAAACCACAGCCAGTTATTCCGACACCAATAAAACATCCTGATTTTCAAGCGCCGATCCGGAAAGGACGATCGTATCGTTCTTCACTTCATACCCCGTCAAGGTCGTCTCGATATCGTAAGTCCCCGCAGCAAGCGGCGTCGCTGTCTTGGGGAAATATGCCTGTCCATAGGCGTCCGTCACCACCGTCTCATCATATCCGAGTAAAGCCGATGAGAGACGGACACTCGCTCCGGCAAGCACCCCGCTATCCGCGGAATTTTTCACCACTACGATCGCCGAAGAGTACGATTTCTGTGCGAGAATGACTTTCACGGTCTGCGTCGTGCCGGGGCTGAGACTGATCGTATCTTTCGTCGGACCGATCGGATCGAAACGCAGAAAAGTATACGCCGCCGTCGAGGGATCAGGAAGGGTGTAGGTACCCGGGCTTTCATCCGGAAAATCCTTTTCCCCGCTCGCGTCAGTCATCGTCGTCTGGGAGAGACTGTATACCGAGGCGAACGGGGTCACCGCATCGTGCCCGATGACGAGACCACCGCTCAGTGAAAAAGGAATACTCGCGACCGGCTGATCAAATGGATCGACGGAACGAATCCGCAGTGTCGATTCCTGATCGACGACGAGCGTCACCTGCGTAAGGCTCCCCGAGACGATCGAGGCATGTATATTGACCGGATTGAAACTCGTCGTCGGATATGCCGGATAGGTATGATTTCCATAGTATCCGGACTTCGAAAGCGTGATCTGATAATTTGCTCCCGATGCCTTGGCACCAGGAAGCGCGATATTCCCCAGGGCGTCCGAAACCGTCGTCAAATCGACCGATGGGGAAATAGCGGTATTTACGATATGCGCCGAAACGCTCGGCACCGGATTCCCCGCTCCATCCAGGGCATTGATAGAAAGCATGCCGGTACCCGCCGCAGCCGATTCGACGCCATCCTGAGAAATAATATCCACGAGCGAGACCTGTTCCGCATCACCGCCACCACCCCACGAAACCGTAATCCGGATCCGCTTGTAATCATTCGGGACGAGATCGGTATGCAGGGCAAGTGTCCCATCCTGCGGATCATCGACGAATTCGACAAAAGTATGCACCTGATAGGTCGCCGTATTGACCGTCACGGTCTCATCCTCCTCAATGGACCCGGAAGGGATGCCATCGGTCGTCCCGATGAAATCGTATCCGAGATTATGGATGATCTCCATCTTCTGATTCGCCAATGCCGTCGCTCCCAGGCGGTTCTTCGTATTCATGATATATTTCGTACCGAGCGACCAAGTCTCATAGAATGTCATCACGACCACGCCGAAAATAAACAGCACGGTCAATGCCTCAATGAGGGTGAAGCCATGCATCGTATCATGTATTTTGTATCTTGTATTTTGTATCACATCAAAAAAATTCAAAGCTCATACAATAAAAATAATGTGCTTCAAATGCACCAGCCCGATGGAATCATTGATTTTGAGCGCAGTTCGAGGCGCAATTGAGGAACGGAGTAAGCTGTACTGAAAGTACAGTGTCGAGTACCGGAAATTGCAACGAAGAAATGTGCCAAAATCATTGATTCCATTTATTTGATATTTTCAAGGACGCTATACATCGGTGTGAGCATCGCCACCGCGAAAAATCCCACACCACCACCGATAAAGAGCATGAGAATCGGCTCCAGGATGGACGACATGTTCTTCGTGATCTGATCCACTTCTCCCTCATAGAAATCCGCGAGGCGCGCGAGCACGGTCTCGGTCTTGCCCGTCTCTTCCCCTACTTCGATGATCTGCGGTACGAGGAGGGGGAAAATCTTCGGATACTGCCGTATCACCATGCTCATCTCCACGCCTTTCTGCACCTCGCTCAGCGCCGCATCCAGGGCATCCCGATAGTACACATTGGTGAGTGTTTTCTTCACGATCGTGAGACTATCCACGACCGATACACCCGAACGGAGGAGCGAGCTGTAAATCCGAGCGAAGCGGGCGCAATTCACCTTCACGATGATATTGCCGAGAATCGGCATCGAAAGGAATGCCCAATGGAACCATCGTCGACCAAACGATTGGCTATAGAGCACCTTCATACCGACGACGAGACTGATGCATATGGCTATCACGATGAAATAATGCGCGATGAGGAAATCCGACATCCCCATGATAAAAGTGGTCGAGGCAGGAAGCTTCACATCCATATCCTTGAAAACACCCGTGATCTTCGGAAGGATATAGGTCAGCATGAGGACCCCGATGCCGATCATCGCGACGAGAATGACGGCCGGATACATGAGCGCGCCGCGAACCTTGGAAGTAAGGTCATTTTCTTTTTCCAGTTGGAGAGCGAGGATGTCCAATACTTCCTCGAGATTGCCGCTGACCTCACCGACACCGATCATATTGACGAAGAGCTCATTGAACACGGTCGGAAACTTCGCCAGCCCCTCCGAAAGCGTGAGACCACCCTGCAGATCCTCATGCACCGAACGGAGGATTTTCTGAAAGGACTTATTGCTTGTCTGCTCGCTCAAATTCGATACCGCGCGGGAAATCGTGAGCCCTGAAGAGACCATGACCGCGAGGTTCCTCGTAAAAATCATCTTCTCCTTCAGGGGAACCGACAGAAAACGGTCGAAGAACTTCACGCCTGCTTGTTGCTCGACTCCCTTCATGGCCTTCAGCGATGTCACGAGCCATCCTTCGGCACGGAGATTCTTCGCCACATCCTGATCGCTCTTGGCATCGACCTCACCGCCGCGCGTCTCGCCGGTCGCGATATTTTTCGCCGTATAGATGAACTTCATACGATTTTTTTTCTTTTTGATATTCGGTATGCCTTCAGTATACCACATTTCCCGTCAAAACAGAAGACCGTTATGACTGAGAATGTTACGAGAGCCGAAGGGATGCGAGTCGATCACGGAACGCGACGAATGTTTTCGGACCCCTCGGTCTCGGGAGGAAAATAAGCGCGCGATCCGTCGCCTCGATATAACTCGCCTCGAGTTTGGAGAGCGGGTTCCTCGCAATCTTTTTCTGTTGCCAGGATCGGAGGAGCTTCTCAAGAGTATCCTGCCCGAGTATGCCCTCCAGGAATGCGCTCCACCGACGGACAGGAGCACTCTCTCCGATCAAAAAGAACGAGGGTTTCTCCGTGAGAAAAAACTGCGGCTGAAAACGGACGATCCAACGATTCGCCATCTCGAATTTCCGATACACCGCCCATCCGAAAAGCGGGATGAGAAATCGGTACTCATGCGCCGAATAGATGTCTTTCGTCGCGATTTCCAATGATTCATCCGT
>CAYOIM010000007.1:24918-29020 GCA_964404075.1 uncultured Bdellovibrionales bacterium
CGATCTTCTCTCACCCGCCGTTCCGAAACGAGCATGCGGAGCGCCTCATCTACGGAGGCAAGAGTCACCTGCTCGCGACCCACCTCATTCTCCACCGCGAGAAAATGTTTCCACACCTCGAAAGCCGTCAGAGGGTACCCCATGACATCATAGTAGGCGAGTGTCGCGATGATATTTTTTGTCAGTAAAATCATTTGAGGAAGAGTTTAGAGAATAGAGTTGGGAGTTGAGAAATGAACGACAAAAGAGACTCGGTAGTTTTTAAAACAATTTTCAAAGACCGCTGAGCCGTCTGCGGGTCACAGGTCGTGAAAATTCGTTTTGAAAAAACTTTCTCCCACCTCTCTCTTCTCATCTCTTCTTTAAAGATATTTCGCCGTAAAGCTCTGCTTGCACTTCTTCAGCCCCTGCGGTGTCCCCGCATATACGAGCTCCCCGCCACCGGCACCCGCCTCCGGTCCCAATTCGAGCACCCAATCGGCATGCGTGATCACATCCGTATTGTGCTCCACGACGAGCACGGTATTCCCCTTGTCGACGAGGGCGTCGAGCACTTCGAGAAGCCGTCTCACATCCTCGAAATGGAGTCCGATCGTCGGCTCATCGAGAATATAGAGCGTTTTCCCGGTCGATTTCCTGGCAAGCTCCGTCGCGAGCTTCACGCGTTGCGCCTCGCCGCCCGAAAGGTTGGGGGCACTCTGCCCGAGAATGAGATAGCCCAGTCCCACCTCTTCGAGGACGCGCAATTTCTCTTCGATCATCGGCTGATCGAGAAAAAAATGCCTCGCTTCGGAAACCGAAAGATCGAGTACCTGGGCGATATTCTGACCGCGATACTCGATGGAGAGCGTCTTCGCATTATACCTCGTCCCGCGACAGACCTCGCACGGCGCGTACAGATCAGGGAGGAGATACATCTCGATTTTCTTCTGCCCGCCGCCCTGGCACGCCTCGCAACGGCCGCCCTTCATATTGAAACTGAAATAGCTCGCCGAATATCTCGCCTTCTCCGCTTCCGGTATCGCCGCGAAAATATCCCGTACAAGACTGAAGACGCCAGTATAGGTCGCCGCATTCGATCGCGGCGTCCGTCCGATCGGATCCTGATTGACCGAGATCACCTTGTCGATTTCCGACAATCCCAAGATTTTCCTATAAGCACCCGGTTCCGCCTTCGCCTGATAGAATTTTTTCGAGAGCGCCTTGCCGAGGATGTCATGTACCAGGGACGATTTCCCCGATCCCGATACCCCGGATACCGCGACGAATTTTCCGAGCGGGATGGAAACATCGATATTCCGGAGATTGTGTTCGCTCGCCCCTTCGATAACGATCGATTTCCCGCTCCCCTTGCGCACATCCTTTCTCACGGAAACCTCCCGGCGCCTCGACACATAATCGGCCGTCAGCGTTTTCGATTTCAGCAATTTCTCCGGTGTTCCCGCGAAGATGATCTCTCCGCCCTCCTTGCCTGCGCCCGGACCGAGATCGATGATATAATCCGCCCGTTTCATGACCTCGCGATCATGCTCCACGACGATAAGCGAATTATCCATCTCCCGCAATTCCTCCAAGGCCAGGATGAGTCGTTCCGTATCACGGCTGTGGAGTCCGACGGATGGTTCATCGAGGACATACAATACCCCCGAAAGCCCGGATTTCATCTGCACCGCGAGACGGATGCGCTGTGCTTCACCGCCGGAGAGCGTATCAGCACTTCGGGCAAGCTCGAGATACCCGAGACCGACTTTTTCCACCGCTTCGAGCCGCGCATCCATCTCCCGGGCAAGCGCCGTGACGAGCGCTTGTTCCCTCGCGAGAAACGACGGGAAAGTCGCGAGAACCGATCGGAAATCGGAAATCGAAAGTGCCGTCATCCGATCGATGGAATATTCGCCCAATCGCACCGCAAGCGCCCTCTTGTTCAACCGTTTCCCGACACATGCCGGGCATGTTTCCGAATGCATGTATTCCTCTATCTCAGAACGCAGATGATCCGATTTCGTCTCCCGATACTTCCGTTCGAGAAGAGAGAGCGCCCCGGGAAAGCCATCCGCCTTCCCTTCCCCGAAAAGGATCGCCCTCACCTGCTTCGCCGAAAGCTTCCGGAATGGAACCGCCAAGGAAAACTTCTGCCGCATGGCGAGATCCGCGATCTCACGCATCGGCCCATGCTCGCGCGACCGATCCCCATTCATCTTGCTCCAGGGACGAATCGCTCCTTCAAGCAGGGAGAGATTCCGATTCGGAACGACGAGCTCCGGATCGAATTCCAGCGTGATCCCGAGACCCGAGCATTTCGGACAGGCGCCCTCGGGATTATTGAAAGAAAACCAACTCGGATGCAGATCGGAAAACTCCACCCCGCATGGCTCGCAACGGTATTCCGAGTGATAGACGACCATCCCATCTCCTTCCACAAACACGCTCATCGTCCCTGCTCCGACATGGAAAGCGGTCGAGAGCGAATCGAGGATGCGCTCCTTGTCAGGACGGGTGCGGTCGAGCGCCATACGGTCCACGACGACCTCCACCGATTCCGCCTCTTTGGAATCCAGTACCCGTTCCGCATCCGCGATCGCCACGACTTCCTCCCGCGATCTCACCCTCGAGTATCCCCATTCCCGCGTCAATGCGACGATTTCCGCAAGCGACTTCCCATCGAATGCCGCGCTCCGAGCAGAAAAGATGACGACCGCCCCCTCGGGATACGCGAGAATATCATCGAGGATCTCCCTCAGGGATTTCTTCGAAAGCAACTGTCCGCACTCCGGACAGTGTGGCGTGCCGACCTTGGCAAACAAGACGCGGAGGAAATCGTAGATCTCCGTCATCGTCCCCACGGTCGAACGCGGAGATCGCGACACGCTCTTCTGATCGATCGAAATCGCGGGCGACAAATTCCGGATCGCATCCACATCCGGCTTCTCCATCGCATCGAGGAAATTCCTGGCATACGAAGAGAGCGACTCGACATACCGCCGATTCGCCTCCGCATACACCACATCGAAAGCAAGGGAGGATTTCCCCGATCCCGACAATCCCGTAATGACGACGAGTCCCCCGCGAGGGATATCGACATCGATATTTTTCAGATTATTCACTCTCGCCCCGCGCACCTCGATCATCGATCGCCTGGAAGTCTCCTTGACCATATCGGAAAGGTGAATGGATATATTGCCCGACCAGTGTACCACTTTTCCGAAGGGGTATCAACCCGACAAAGCAGACAAGTATTCAACGGTTGTTCCGCTTTTTGAGCGGAACAACCACTGAATACAATTTTTGACTGCTAAAAAACTCAGGAGGATTTCAATAAGCGGTTGCACCGCCCGCAGGCGGAACAACCGCTCCCTCACGCCAACGACTTTCAGCAAACAAAAACGCCCACTCTAAAAAGCTACATGCCATAATACTCCCGATACCAATCAACGAAATTCTTGATACCCTTTTCGATTCTCGTCGTTGGTTTCCAGCCGAGCTTCCTCAGTTTCCGGATATCCGCGACCGTGCTGGGTACATCGCCTGGCTGTATGGGGAGGAGGTTTTTCTTCGCCTTTTTCCCGACGCATTCCTCGATCACTTCGATATACCGCAGGAGCGTCTCTTCCTTGTCCCCGCCGATATTCATCACGCCGCACGGGAGATTCGCATCGAGCACGGTAAGCGTCCCAGAAACGATATCGTCGATATAAGTGAAGTTCCGACTCATCTTGCCACGATTGTACACATCGATCGCCTTACCGGCGAAGATATTACTCACGAATTTGTAGAGTGCCATATCCGGCCGACCCCATGGGCCATACACCGTGAAGAATCGCAGTCCCGTCGTCGGCATGCCCGAGAGATGACTCATGGTATGTGCGAGGAGCTCGGTCGCCTTCTTCGTCGCGGCATAGGGAGAGATCGGCGTATCGACGAAATCCGCCTCGGAAAACGGTGGCTTGTTCATTCCGTAGACAGAAGAAGACGATGCGTAGACGAAATTCTTGATCTTATATTTCACCGCGAGGCCGAGGAGATTCATCGTCCCCATGACATTCACATCCGCATAGAGCAGAGGGTCGAGTATGGAACTGCGAACGCCCGCCATCGCCGCGAG
>CAYOIM010000008.1:0-28311 GCA_964404075.1 uncultured Bdellovibrionales bacterium
AACGCATCCATAGCTCTCCTACGGTACCATTTCCGTTCTGGGATTGTCAAAAAGGACACGAAATGCGGATTCGCCTTGAAAGAGAGGGATTTTTGAAGTAGTATGGAAATACCGGTATCCCTATTTTTATGATCTCATCTCCTGGCCGAAGGTTGTTTTTTTGGACGCTCACCTGCCTCTTTTTCGTCACGACCACGACAGTCCTCTTCTTCACCTTCGGATACCGATTCGACACCAAACGAGGCCTCTTCATCCATACCGGATCCTTTACCCTGAAAGTCACTCCCCTCGAAAATGTCAGCATCAAGGTAGATGGAAACATCGTTCCGATGAAAACGCTCAGCATCCTCAATAACGCCTTCCACATCGACGGTCAGATGCCAGGAGAACACCTCATCCGCATCGAAGCACCGGGGTATGCTCCTTGGGAGAAAAAAGCGTTCATCGAAAGCGGTCGCTCGACGGAGTTCTGGAATATCATGCTCATCGGAAAGGAATACCCGGACATTCCTATCGCTGGGACCGAATCCATCCGGAAGATATTTCCCTCGCCGGAGAGCAACCTCTTCGCACTCCTCGGAACGCGCGATGGGGGTATCGTCGTAAAAACGCTCGATACCGATACCCTGCTCACCTCGGAAATCGTGTTCATCCCGAATGCAAGCCTGAGAGAAACCGATGATGAGAATCTCGAATGGTCGCCGGACACGAAACAACTCCTCATCCCCCTCACGGATGAGCATGAGCGGGATACCACCTTTCTCGTCGATATCGAAAGCGGCTCCGTTATCAATCTCACGGAAAAATCCGGCACCACAGATATGCGGTATGCCCGCTGGGATGGGCGACGCGACAATATTTTTTATTTTTTCGCCGGAAATACCCTCTATTCCTGGTCAAGCGAAACGCTCGATACCGCACCGGCGGCACTCATCCCAGACATCAGCGGATACGACATCTCTCAAAACTTCATCTATTCCATCGATGCGAAAACCGGGATTATCTCCCGCCTCAAATCAGGGAGTACCACCGAAGAAACGGAGCAGATCACTGCAAGCGAAATTCCGAATGGAGGGGACTCCGTCGCTCTCACCGTCTATGACGAGGATCGCATCGCCATCCGCAATCGTGAAAACGGGAGGCTGTTTATTTTCAACCGGGGGCAGAAAGATTATTTTCATACGCTCGGTGATGGTATCCATACTGTACAGTTCTCCAATGATGGAAAGAAACTTCTCTTCGGAAGCGATACCGAGATATTGGCATACTTCATACGCCCCTGGAATACGCAACCGATCCGCACCGAAAATGAGGTCATTCAAATCGCTCGATTTTCCATCCCCATCAGTTTCATCCAATGGTCAAAAGACTATGAACATGTACTCTTCATCTATGACAATACGATCAAAACCGTAGAGCTCGACCATCGCGACCGGAGGGACATGCAGACCATACAGACCCTCTCCCGCCCACCAGCACAGCTCCTCGCTGATTTCCCGGGTGATCAGCTCTTCCTCATCGAACGCAAAGACGGTCCGACCCTCTCCACCATCCCCTTCCCCATCGTTCCCATCAAAGAAGTTGTAACTCCGTAATAAAAAACTATGTCTTTCGAAAACAAAATATTTGGAGAAGGCAAGAAACCAACAACGATAACGAGCGAAGATCCGAACCTCTCAGAAATTGGCGGGTCGAGAGAATCAGCCAAGCGGACTCCAGAGCAAACAGAAATGCAACTTTGTGCCGGTTTTGATACAGCACTACAAGAACTCAAGAAAAATCCGGATGACTTACGCCACCGGATTGAACAATTGAAAAATAATCACGACACCCTGAAACAGATGAATTCAGGAGGGTATTTTACCGAAGAACACTGGGAAATGGCTGCTACTCTCGAATTCTATGATCAAAGAACATTTGATCATTCATTGCGTGTTCTGCAATTCGTCCAGACGATAGCAATTGGTGATGGCGATACCGCACAATACCTCAAAGAAAGAATGGGCGTAGAGAATGAACACGACGAGCACACTGCTTTTCAGGATTTCTTCGTAGCCGCACTCTTTCACGATATTGGGAAAACAGCCATTCCCTGCGAAATCCTTCATGACCATACAACAAGGCGGGAGTGGGCGGAACATGCCAACCGCTGGGCTGAAAAAAACAACCGAGAACCTTATTTCGATGCAGGCATACTGCAAAAACCGGAACACGGTGGTCTCGAGGAAACTGAACTCGATGACTACTTCATGAAAATACGCAGAGAGAAGAATTATGAACCGCTCGACATCGTACCTTTACAGGAAGTCTTTGATGAAGCAACCCTTGCGGAGCTCGAGGCGCACGGAATCCAAAGAACAGGTACTTTTCGAAAGGTGCTGGAACGCCACGAAAACGCCACGAAGGCGGTTCTGCGACGAAAGAAAATGTATGTCGCCTCCGATATCGCATCCCTCCACCATGGCTACGAGGAACGAACCATTCGCAAGGAACGCTATCCGACAGAAACATCAGCCCTTCGCATCGCATACGCTCTCTCTATGATTCGTTCAATGGATGTCTATGATGCCCTCACCTCCAGTGATCGGTCGTATAAACAGCCTCATCACCCACTTCTCGGAATGCGGATTCTCCTGAGGGAAGCGCTCCATGAATTCACGGAGCTCGAGCTGACACAAAAGATTGTTTCCGATCTTTACAAACAATTCCAAAAAGGAAGTGAGTACGAGAAATACATCCTTCAGGCGCGAACTATCGAAGCACTCGAAAAGAAACAAGGGCTCACTCCGACACAAAGTCAATTCGTATCAAAAGGGAAACAACTTTTGTCCGCCGAAAAAGAAATTCTTGAATTCATACAAAAGCCACTCATGACAGACAATGCGGAAAGCAATGTTCAAAAAGTAGCATAACCCGCTCCATATCTTTCTCCAAAAATAAGAACCCCGAGTGCTCAGGGTTCTTCTTCATCAACCAAAAATCTTCAATCACGCATCCGGTGCTACCGTTTCGCCCACTGTGGTGCGCGACGGGCTTTCTTGAGGCCTGGTTTCTTTCGTTCCACACTGCGGGAATCACGAGTGAGGTATCCGGCCGCCTTGATCGTCGGACGAAGGGCGATATCATACTTGAGGAGTGCGCGGGCGATGCCGAGCTTCACGGCATCCGCCTGGCCGCTCTTGCCACCGCCACGGACGATGAGCGAAAGACGAAATTTCTCGGAGAGACCTGTTTCCTTGAGCGGCGCCATGAGTGAGAGTCTCTGCTCCTCGGTACCGAAATAGAGCTCGATCGTCTTTCCATTGACGGTATGTTCGATCTTCTCCTCATCCGTCGGATACAACCGCACCAAAGCGACCGCCGTCTTCCGACGACCGACGGCGTAGTGATACCGCATATCTTCCTCTGTTTTCACCACTTTCTTCGTTGCCATAATTTTATAATTCTTCACTAAATTTCACAGATATTTACCGAATCTTCACGAATCTCTTTCTTATTTGTGCTATTTGTGGAATATGTGAGTTCATTGGTGCTCCACTATTCGTGAACCACTTCCACCTTGTGCGTGTGCTCGCCATCCTTATAGATATGAAGTCGTTTCAGCATTTTCGCTCGGAGGAGATTCTTCGGGAGCATATTGTATACCGCCTGATGGATCGCCTTGGTCGAATCCCGCTTCATCACTTCCTTGAATGTCCTCGAGGTGATACCGCCCGGGTAACCGCTATAGTGATGATACATCTTCTGATCGCCCTTCCGACCGGTCACCTGCACACCATCGGAATGCGTCACGACGACATAATCCCCCTTGTCGAAATTCGGCTCATAATCCACCTTGCGCTTTCCCGAGAGCACCATGGCGATCTCCGTGGCCAAACGACCCAAAACCTTCCCCTGAGCGTCAAAGCCATGGAATGTCCGTACAATCACCCGCTTTCCATTGTGTTCCGTCGTTGCCATACTTCTTTCCCTAAACAAATTCGATGATCGCGACCTTTGCGGCATCGCTCTTCCTCGCCTCGAGCTTCACGACCCGCGTATACCCGCTCGTTCGGGCGACAAATCGATCGCTGAAATCGCTATTCAATTTATCAGCCGCCATTTTCGGAAGGAGGGCGTGCAATTCACGGACAAAGGAGAGGCGGGTCGATTCATCGGCGCGCGCCTGCTTCGCCTTGTTCACGATCGGATCGATCAGCCGCTTCAATTCCTTGGCCTTCGCCTCGGTCGTACTGATTCGTTCACACATGACGAGGCTCCCCAGCATAGTCTTCAGCATCGCCTGGCGCACTTTCTTCGTTCGTCCAAATTTTCGACCGACTTTCTGATGTCTCATAGCAATGCAATAGACGGAACATGATTCCTCTCAACTTTCCTTATTCGGACTTCTCCTTTTTCACGGTTTTTTTCTTCGCCACCTTCGCCGGCTTCGCGGCATCCTTCACTTCTTCGATGGCAAGTGCCGCGAATTGGCTCATGAGTATGCTGACCGCCTTCCCGAAAGCGACATCCGGGGCGATGGTCCCGTCCGTCATGATCTCAAGCGTGATCTTGTCATAATCCGTCCGCTTCCCGACACGCATATGCTCCACTTCGAAATTCACTCGCTTCACCGGCGTATAGATGGTATCGATGGCGATCATGCCGATTTCTTTCTCCCGCTCCTGCTGTTCTACCGGAATGTATCCGATACCGCGTGCGACCACGACTTCCATATCGATTTCCGCCTTCTTGTCCGAAAGCGTCGCGATAACCTGCTCCGGATTCACGACTTCGAGTCCGGTCGGCGTCTTGAAGAGAGCGGCCGTTGCCTTCCCCTCGCCCTTCGATTTGAGGGAAATCTGTACCGGTTCATCACCCGTCATACGAAAACGGACCTGCTTCAAATTGAGGATGATCTGCACGACATCCTCCATGACACCGGGTATCGTAGTGAATTCATGCATCACACCTTTTATCTTCACTGAGGTGATCGCCGCTCCCTCCAGGGAAGAAAGCAGAATACGCCGAATGGCATTCCCGAGGGTCGTGCCATACCCGGGATAACATCCGAGAATCTCGAACTTCCCATGCGACGGGCTGAGCTCGGTATACTTCGGTTCCTGCGGAAGGCTGATCGTATGCATAGTGTTGATACTCGAGAACGGCTTTCCCTCCTGTTACCCCGGAAAGACGACTCCGAAAAAAAATTACGATTTATTATTTGGAATAGTATTCGACGACCAACTGCGCATCGACATTGTTCGAGGCATCGCTCCGACTCGGGAGAGCCACGACTTTCGCCTCCATCTTGTCCGTATCGATCGAGAGCCACGCGGGCACATCCGTCTTATTCCTCAACAGCTCGCCCTGTGTCTTCAGGTAGGTCTTCTCCTTCTTATTCGCCTTGAGCGTGATCACATCCCCCACTTTCACTCCCATCGAAGAGATATTCATACGGCGACCATTGACCATGAACCACTTGTGTCCGACGAGTTGCCTCGCCTGCATACGGGATGATGCGAATCCGAGACGATAGATGACATTGTCGAGCCTCCGCTCCAACCGGGCGAGGAGGAGATCTCCGGCGATCCCTTTCTCCTGCGTCGCCTCCTCGTAGTGATGACGGAACTGCCGCTCGAGGACGCCGTATATCCGCTTAATCCGCTGTTTCATCGCGAGCTGTCTCGCGAATTCGCTCTGATTGCGCGATCCCTTCTGACCATGCATGCCCGGGGCATACGGTCGGCGGACAATCGCACATTTCGGAGACGCGCAACGATCACCCTTGAGAAACAGTTTCTCCCCGGCTCGTCGGCACAGAACACATTTGTCAGTCATCTTCGCCATACTTGATTCTTGATTGCACTCTATTCTAGTTATAGGCACCGTCTTTCCTGGAGCAGTCATCTCTTCTTAGATGCGGCGGGGTCGGCGGGGTCGACATCCATTGTGGGGAATCGGAGTGAGATCTTTGATGGAAATGAGGCTGAATCCGTTATTGGCGAGCGCCCGGATCGCCGCTTCTCGACCGCTTCCGACACCCTTGACGAATACCTCTATTTCCTGGAGACCGTACTTCTTCACTTTTTCCGCCACATCTCCCACGACTTGTGTCGCGGCATACGGAGTGGACTTCTTCGCCCCCTTGAACCCGAGATGCCCCGAACTGGACCAACCGAGTACCGCGCCATTTGCGTCCGTCAGGGAAATGATCGTGTTATTATAAGTACACTGGATGCTCGCACGCCCCTTGAAGACCTGGCGCTTGGATTTCTTGCGCTTCTTCTCCACTTCTGCCGGAGTACCGGATGCGACATCTCCTGCGGTCGCAGTATCCGTCACTTCTTCTCCGACCGATTCGGGTCCGCCTTCAGCAGAATTTTTTTTCAATTCTTCAGACATATTTTTCAGAACTTAGGTCTTGCTATCGGATTTCTTGCGACCGCTTCCCATCGTCTTCCGAGTATTTCCTCTCACCGTACGCGTATTGGTCTTCGTCCGCTGACCGCGCGAGGGCAGACTCTTCGCATGCCTCGTGCCCCGATAGCAACCGATCTCACGCAAGCGACGGATATCGGTCTTCACCTCATGTCGCAATTCTCCTTCGACATGGTACTGCTTCTCGATTTCCTCACGGAGACGATTCGCATCCTTCTCGGCGAGATCCTTCGTACGGATATTCGGATCGATATGGAGCTTCGCGAGAATCTTCTGGCTGAGCGGAAGTCCGATCCCATAGAGATACGGGAGTGCCGCTTCGATTCTTTTGTTGTCCGGAAGATTCACGCCTGCGATTCTCAACATAGCTTTTTTATAAATTTTTCACTCATCTGACGAATACCGACCAAACCCTTGGGAACATCGATACCTTAGCCCTGGCGCTGTTTATGCTTCGGAGTGACACAGATCACGAACAGTTTCCGCTGTCGTTTCACAATCTTGCAATGAGCGCAAATCTTTTTGACCGATGATCGAACTTTCATACGAACCGAATGACTATTTTAATCTGTGCGTGATCCTTCCCTTCGTGAGATCATACGGGCTCATTTCTACCGTGACCCTGTCTCCGGGAAGGAGACGGATATAATGTACCCTCATTTTCCCGGAAATATGAGCCAAAATCTCATGACCACTTTCGAGTTTCACCCGAAAAGTCGCTCCGGGGTGGCTCTCTACGACCTCTCCATCCATCTTGATGACATCTTTTTTATTTCCCATATTTCAGCCGTTTCGGCTTTTTCTTTATGATACTTATTCTTTCTACACGCAAAAAACAGAAAACCAAAAACAGAGAAATTTTACCGGGAAACTCAATCCTTGATCCTGAATCTCTATCGTGGGGTCAATCCCTGGAAAAATGGCTTCTTCTGCAGTTTTTTAATGTATCTACTATTGTAGAGAAGGTTCGGGATTATGTCAACCCCGCACCTTTTCGGCACTCAGAGAACTTCAATCATGACAAATATAGATAGCTTCATTCATGCGAGTACCAGCGTATCACTTCTTTGCGCCAAAGGCGCTGTGCCGAAAAGGTGCGGGGTCAAGCCCCCGCCCGCAACTCTTCGCGTAGCGATGCGAGCATGCCCATCATTTCCATCAGTAAATCATCAAAATTTCCTCCCAAAATATTCCTTATTTCCCAAAGCGTCGTCCCCGCTCGCTGAAATCAGTGAGAGCCCGCTCGAAAGCTTCTGCGCCGAAATCAGGATAATACTCCTTGGCAAAATACAACTGACTATCCCGGGTATGCCACATGAGAAATCCTGCCGAGAGATGCGGCTCGTCACCGGTGCGGATGAGATAATCCACCGGAGCAATTTCCTTCGTCATGAGGTTTTGCAGGACCGTCTCACCGGTAATAAGCCCGCTCTCCACCCCTGAATCGGCGATCGACCGGATAGCAGAGAGCATGTCGTCATCCCCGTTATACGCGAGGAAGAAATTGAGAAAGTATCGATCATACCCCTTCGTCACCGCATCAACGCGCCGTATGATTTTTTTCAGCGATGCCGGAAACTGTTCATCGAAGCGACCGATGAAGCGAACCCGCACCTTATCTGTATGGATATCCTCGCTCTCGAGAAGTTTCGTGAAGTATGTCTCATAGATACGGAGCAATGCCCGACTCTCTTCGAGCGGTCGTTTCTTCAGGTTCTCCAGTGACGATCCCCAGATGGAGAGCTCCCTCACACCCATCTCCCTCGCCTTTCGGACGAGGATCTCGGTATTTTTCGCCCCCGCCTCATGTCCCTCCCAGGGAGCGAGATGCCGCTCCGTCGCCCAACGGCGATTTCCATCGGGAATGATCGCGACATGATACGGTATGTTCTTGTTTTGTTCTGTCATAATATGATCGAAACTATTTCCTACCGCCTCGCCTCTCACCGCTTCATCAGTATTCCCTTACCATCATATACTCCGCAATTCCGGAAAAAAAATCGTACGATTCGTCGGAAATCTCGCCCCTCAACGAGGAGAGCGCCGCTCCGCCTTCGGCGATATACTGCGAAGCGCGAGCTTTCACATCCCGAAATACTCCCGCCCGCTCCATCAATTTCTGAACCTGCCGTATATCCGCATCATCGAGCGCCGTTCCTTTTCCGAGGAGAGCGACGAATGCATTCCGCTCTTCCTTTGGCAATCGCTCCAGGAGCAAGGCATTGAGCAGGGTCATCTTCCCCTCCCGCAGATCCGATCCCTGCAACTTTCCGATGCGTTCGGATGATCCATAGAGCCCGAGGACATCATCCTGGATCTGAAACGCGATGCCCAACGGGAGGGCATAGGAGGAAAATTTCACGAGCAATTCCTGCGGAGCACCGGCGAGGAGAAGCCCCAGGTGAACCGGACCTTCCATGGTGTATCTCGCCGTCTTGCACTCGTACATCCGCAGGATTTCTTCCGGCGTCGCCCGTTTCCGATATTCGAGGTACACATCCTTCGCCTGCCCGACCACCGTAAAGGCGATTATCTTCTGCAATCGCGACAGCGCCTGGAAAATACGCTCCTTCGGAAAGGAAGACCGGAAAATAATGTCATTGCCGAGAGCCCCGACCATATCCCCGACGATGAGCGCGATGGAATTGCCGAAATGCACGGCGTCGGTATTCGGGAACAGCCTCTCTGCCAAGAGACGATACCGCTCATGCAAAGCTGGCACTCCGTGACGGATGGCATCCCGATCCATGATATCGTCATGGATGAGGAGGAACGCGTGTATGAATTCGACGGATACCGATGTCTCGAGCATCGCTTCGCGATCCATCCCGCCGCCGGCAAGGTACCCATAATACATCCCGGCCGCACGGAGTCGTTTTCCTCCGGACAGCGTGATATCCCTCACGGATTCCAGGGCATCGGCGATAAATGAATCCTCCTTCTTCGCCTCCGCGATCACCTGATCGAAATAACGCTCGATCCGAGGATTGATCTCCTTTTGAAAATCCGCCAGAGTCTCTTTGAATGCCATAGGGATATCGAAAGCACAATGGGGCTATTGTACCAAAAAGAGAGAGAAAAACAAGCTTCTCAAAGAAAACACAAAACTCAGTCCGTCAGATGACGGAACAAAAAATCAAACAAAACACAATACCTAAAACACAAACCTGATCTCAAATGCTCTTTGTGTTTTGAAAAGTGTGTTTTGTTTGTTCTTTGTGTTTTGTTGCTTTATGCTTTCAGAAAATTAATTTCTGTTGTCTGGCGGTAAGAAAAACTGCTGATACCGTTTATAGAGCTCAAGCGTCGCCCACAAATCTCTCGCATTATATTTCGCAATTTCTTTGTACTTCCCTTCTTTGAAAAGACCGCGCACATCGTCCCCGGTCACGCCCTGCGCTTTCGGACTTTCGATGCCAAATGCCCTCGTCCACAAATGGAGCGACCCCTTGCGACGGACGGCGCCATAGAATGACAACTGATCCAAGAGATCGACATGCTTCGCATCGTGCGGCATATAATTCAGATACCGGTTCGAGAGGAGGTTCTTGGTCGGCCGGATACCGTGCACCGCCGAACGCGTCCACATGAACGGGACATCGAATCCGCGTCCGTTGAAGGTGACGAAGGTGTCATATTTCAAGGCGATCTGCCAGAATTTCTCGAGCATATCCTTCTCGGAAAGCGCCTCATACTTGCAATCCCCCTCCGTGAAGTCCGTATCATCAGCATTCGCCGGCTGATAGTACACGGCCGCCTTCGCCCGCTCCGCATCGAGCACGCCGATCGCTACGATCTGCCCCGTAAGCGGCGAGAAGCCGAGCCCGTCCTCCAGATCCCGGAGCGCCGTCTCATACTCATCCTCGCTGTAGGACTCGCGCCTCATCCAATGCGTGAGATTCTCCTTCGTCGTCTCATCCATCGTGGCAAAATCCTCCCCGACGGTCTCGATATCGAAAATAAGCGTAGCCATAGGTCAGTGAACAATGAGCAAGTAACAGTTAACGGGGGGACGAAAAGACAGACGGACTTTAGTGCAGAGTACGGCGATGACGCGTGGTCTCCAGTACGGCGAGAATCTCATCCATATCTTTCATATTGGCAATATCATCTTCCGTATGGCTTGCGAGATAATTCGGAATCAGCTGATCACCGGATGCCTCCAATTCCTCAAACCACTTCCGAAACGCGTCCCCCAAGAGCTGATGACCCATCCGTTTCATGATCCGCTTCTGTTCAGATGAGCCACATACGACGGCTTCTGGTTCTACCTTTGACTTCTTGAGATGGTAATACGCCTGCAACTGTACCTCAAAAAATGTGCGCTTCTCCTTGTCTGCATTTTTTTCGGGCGAAATCGATGTCACCCCTATCTGTTCAGCGGTCATACGACTCATGTTACGAAATAACATATCCATTATACCACCAAACCAGGTCATGTTCTTCAAAAGAAAAAAGACCTCCGGGCAATATGCTCTCCCAAAGGTCTCTCGCGCTCCTGAAAGAACCGTGGTCTCAGATTCTTTTGGTACCGAGCAATGTCACCTCTCCGACATCCGGCTTCGATGGATTGTCCGGGAAACATGTCACGACAATACGAAGAACGCTCGCCTTTTTCGGCTTAAACCAAGGCAACCACCGAGGAATGGGCTTCTCGGTCATTCCCGTCAAAATGAACATGCGCTCAGGAATCGATGCCTCCTCGAGCTCATCGACTCTCACACTCACTCGACCAAGCCCGCCAAAAGCGAAAGAGACAAATCCTCTGTTGTAATGCGCTCTCCGCATCTCGTCGACAGTCGGAATGTCGACCGCCTCGACCATCCACGCCTCTTGCTCATCATTCATGTCATTCTCCTTTCAAAGGACTGATTCTACAGATGCCGAAAGCCTACGAAATAAATCATCCGTTGTCAATGAAGCTACCCATTCAAAAAAATATCTGTACCGCCAAGGGGAGTCCTTTTCGCTCCGACGAAAAGCCGGGGCGCTACACACAGAATGATCGCTCGCTCTCATTCTACTCGCGCCCTTCTCCTCCCCTTGGCATATCAATGAAATACCCGCTCCGAAATGGAACGGGTATTTCATTTATTTGTACCGCCAAGGGGAGTCGAACCCCTCTTACCAGGATGAGAACCTGGCGTCCTAGCCGATAGACGATGGCGGCATATTTCAAAATTTCTCATTTCCAATTCCTAATTTCTAAACAATACTAAGATGCAAAAATTCTAAAAAAATTTTACATGCAGGGGCGGTAGGAATCGAACCTACGCTGTCTCTTTTGGAGAGAGATATACTGCCACTATACTACGCCCCCATTCAAGCAAACAAAAAACAGCGAACGATTCACAAAAAGCAGGCTCACTCATTCTACCGTGCTTCCTGTTTTTTGTTAACTGTTTAAGCAACAAACCCAATTACTTGCTCTCCGCGTGTGGCGTATGCTTGCGGCAGAATTTGCAGAACTTGGACATCTCCAATTTCTCCTTCACTTTCTTCTTGTTCCGCTTGGTGTAATGCGTGATACGACTGCATTCGCTACACTTCATCTTCACCAAGGTATCTTTGATCTGTCCCATAGTCTTCAATTATTGCCTCGAAAAGAATGTTCCTATATTACGGGAAAATTTGCTTTTAGTCAACCCCGCCCGCAACGCTTCACAAGCGAACTCGCGTAGCGATGCGGGCGGGTCCGCATGATCTTATTTCCCATCTTTCTGAGCCCACGACCGGGATTGAACCGGTGACCTCGTCATTACCAATGACGTGCTCTACCAACTGAGCTACATGGGCAAGGGTGACAGGGCAACTGAGTCGCAACGGTCTGCGACTGCGAAAGCACTTCGCTAGATTATCAAGGAATATGGATAGTAGCAAGAAGAATACCTTAAGACAAACAAAAAAACCCAGCATCCACGAAGGATACTGGGCGTATGGTTAGAAGGATGGCGCGTCTCATGTTCGATACATCCGATACGCGACCATGAGGTGGTCCTCTCCTCGGGAATTCTTGGAGACGAATTCCTCATCTTCCAGAACTCCACCGAGTTTTTCCGGAATGCGTCAACTCGCGGTGTTGTCCTTATGGACCGGATAGTACAGATATTCGTACTCGATATGTTCATCGGCCCAGAGCTTCAGAGCTGAGACGATCTCGAATCCGAAGCCATTGTTCCATGCTGATTCCTTGAGCCACAATCCGGGTTCAGGCCTCGTCCAGAGATGATGCAGCCCTGCGCATCCGATGAATTCCTCTGGGTCTTTTGACACTACAACGAACTGGAGCTCTTCTCCCCGACCCACACTCTCCGACGAGCCCGAGATGAACGCATCGGTATCAGCTATATTCCCAGTCGGCTGCGGCCATGTATACCGCGACACTCGATCCGTGAATGCCAGGAAAATATCCTGTCTGTATTTTTGGCCAATCGGCGTTAAGAACAGTCGTTCCGTTTCGATTACCACACTTCGCAAGTCCATGATTTCGCTCCTTATAACTAATTGAAAGAACCCACTATCGCATCGGGTGTAATTTCGATGACAGGTCATCCTATATCAAAAATCTCATCTTGTACAGAGCTAAGTTCGAATCCATCCTAGGTAACAAAAAATAGAGGCTTATACAAGCCTCTATTTTAATGTTGCTCCGAGCGATGAAAGAAGTTAGAACTGAGATAAAAATGATGAGTTGACGTTTCATAACCAGTTGATATACTATCCCGTCCTTTAACAACCCCTCACAATCACCCCACAAGGAGATCAAAATGACTGCCCCAATCGCTCTCTACCTCAATCTTGAGAATACTCTCATCCCACGCACAATGTTCCCCAAACTCCTTTCCGACGGCAAAGAAAGTTATTTGACAGCCATCGAATCGATGGATTCAAGAGTCCATTTGGTTGCTCCAGCGAAGGATTGGGTCATGCTAGTAATCGCAAATCCGAAACTCATCGACTCTATAAATGAGGACGGTATAACCATCCTGCCAACCCTCTTTTCACATGTATTGCCCGACCTTTTCCCGGAAACACTTGAGATACAATACGCACTATCTTCAAGTGTAATCAAAAAACTTTTCGAGAAAATTTCCTGGAATGGGATAATTCCTGAAAATACACTTGGACCGGTTATCATTCCTTTCGCCGAAAAACACTGGGAAAGCGCAATCCTTTCGGTCGGACACAACAACTCAAGAGGATTACAACCTGGGCACTACAAATTCGGGGAGGTCCACGGGAATCAACTATCTCTCCAGGTAGTAGCCAATGCTTCGGCTCGCCTCAAATACATGCGAATGTATCGCGAGGAGACTACCGCCTCATCAGTACTATCTGACATGGATGGTGATGATTACACGAAAGCATGCCTTTTCGATTTTAAAAGACCCTGGTCGAATATTGTCTATTACCCCTACTCTGGGAAAAGTAAGGCTCGTTTGGATATATGGAAAAAGTTCCACAAACACCTCTCCTC
This sequence comes from uncultured Bdellovibrionales bacterium, assembly GCA_964404075.1. GTDB lineage: Bacteria > Patescibacteriota > Minisyncoccia > Moranbacterales > UBA1568 > CAYTED01. Next base: position 13,898 of record CAYOIM010000008.1, read on the forward strand.
TGAGGACATATGTGCATGGAACCTCTCCGCCACCCAAAAAAGGGCGTCTATTCTTCTGGATAAAGCAGATTTAGGCATGTGGGACAATAAGGAATCCCACTGGCTCATAGAAATACAGAAAGATACTGTGCAACAATGTTTAGGCAGAGGCGACTATTTTGAATTCGCCGCCCTTGTCGCTTCAAGCTCCATGCCGCCGAGGGTTCTTACTCGATTCATGCAAGACGACAGTTTCCCTTCCGTATGTAATGGGAAAACTGGCGTTGTTGATCTTGTTGGCGATGTAAGCAAGGTAAAAGAAGTGCTTTTTATCTGCAAAAACATCCAACAAAAACGACGAGTTGACTACGGGTCAGAATTTCTTCCGAAAGGAGAACGTCTCTATCTCGAGTTTTTGCATAAAACGCTCATTTGGCTTGACCAGAACATACTATGAAAGGAGGTATCATGAACACACATCAAATCTTCGCTGCGTATGTTTTGCCACAACTACTCAGAGTCGCAGAGAGAACTGGGGCCATCGACAATCTACTCAGTATTTCTCTCTACGGGAGCGCCAACTACGAACCGTATGAAAGCAAGTTGCAACCAAGAGCCCCAGAAGCAAACGAGCAAGACTATGATGTTTGGATCGTGTTCAGGCAAGGACATCAGGAAGAAGCAAGGAAGTTTGCCACAGTATTATTTGGCATAAACTTCAACCTCCTGCCCGATTATCTGGCATGTATCCTCTACGAAAAAATTCGTTTGCAAACCAATGTTGGTGAACTTCTCCTAGCCCCAATGATCGTCACGGAAGAATCCTACGAGTTACTCCAAGACGATTCAGTCGTACCCAAAAGGGATATTTTGCTCCCCTGGTACAGGCCACAAGCAAGGGGTCGCCCACCAAGAGTACCCGTCTGTTCCAAAAACCTTTCTTGGTCGGAATTCGATATGAAACAAACATATCTTCCCGATGTTGGTCTATGGAGATTAATGATGCCGCTTATCATTCGCCAAGACAGATCAACTGCTCTTGGGACATTCATTGAATGCGCCCTTTCGGGAGATTGCTTCTACGGAGACCACAAAAAAGAGAGCGAGTTGAAAAGGAAGCTGCTCCTTAGTACTGCCCACTATCTCACACTAGAGGGGCCTGGCATCGCATCAGGAATATATCAACTGATGACGCTCGAGAAGAAGGCAGGGCCTGCGTTCAAAAAAACAAAGGTTCAGGAATTCTCTCAATGGCTTTCCAAATGACGCAGAACAACATCCCCGTCAGCAAGAAAGTCAAAAAGTGGCATCCTCCCCTCATTCACCTTATAAGCGATATTGCACGCGGAAATCTTACCGCGTGCTTTTTTTATTCCCTGTGACCCATGATGGGCATGCCCACTCAGCGCTAGATTCGGAGCTGATTTTTCAATAGCATCTCCTAGCCTGGAGCTCCCCAAGACTAAATACAGCTCTTCTGGTTCCCCTTCTATGGTTTCTTCAAAGGCCGCCCAATGGGTGAGCACTATCTTAAAATCAGGTGCTATATTCTCCATCTGATGCAAGGCTACATCTAATTTTTCTACTTCACGGTCTTCTTCCTCAACAAAAGACTTTATTGCTCGCTCCCCGCGATTTGCCATTCTATGCGGAGTAAAACCACCACCGAATCCTTTAGTGCCAGCGATACCTAATCTTTTTCCATTCAGCTCATATTCTACATACTCTCCATCAAGAATTTTGATAAGTGGGTTTTTCAAAAGCATCTCTTTTATCCCCTCTATATTATCAGTATCACAATCATGATTGCCAAAAACCACGATCATCGGAATTCGTATCCCAGATACAAGATCAAGAAAATGTTCTACCTCTTCTTTTTTCCCATTATTCATATCCCCACCGATGATAAACAAATTCGCGTTATCATTTACACGATTAAAAAAATCCTTTTGAATAGGATATTTGTTGACATGAATGTCGCTTACAGCTGCAATAGTAAATACCGGTTTCATACATTAAGACTACCACAAGTTTCGAACATCCGATACAGGGTACAAAATGTTCGAACCTATTTTATAGCATAAAAGAGCCAAAATATGGCTCTTTTATGAACTAGCTCGACCAGTGGACCAATTTTGGAACCATGGATATAAAGCAATATTATCCGAATAGCGAGGTATGGAAAAAGAAACTGGAAGAATTACTACAAGAGGAAATTCAATCAACTTAATATAGTCCCATCGTATGGTCTGTTATTTCTTGTAAGTAAACTTACCATTTTCGATGGTCTCATTAAGCAATAGAGTGGTTAGCCTCTCTCCATTGCTACTAATGCGAGTTATAGAGTTATCCTCTTTGTTATAATAAACATCATTAAGGGAACATCGATGCTAAAGCTTTATGGGCCTTTCTTCGCACCTCCTCTCGCCCTCTCTCATCAGATGGCAATTTCTTATCTCCCATATAATGCTGAGTAATCCCCTGAGATAAAATTGGCAGACTTTCCAACATTTTCTTTAAAATTTTCATGTGCATTTCCGCATCTTCTTTTGGCTCTTTTTCAGAAAAAAGATCAGGCCCATACATATGAAAATAAATTGGCACAACCATTGGATAAAACCCTTTCAAATTATAAGTAAAATGTAAAATAAAAACTCACCCCTACCCGATATGTATTTTTATACCGTAAGCTAGGTTATCCGTGAGTAACCGTCCACTATCTCCTGTCGATCTGTACAGAGGAAAATCTCGCACGAAAACCGTGAGGGGGAAACGGGATATTCCGACAATCATTGAGGGAGTTGTCGCCGGGATTTTCAGATTTCAACCGACAAACAGTATTTTTTCTTTTTCTCCATGCATTGAGAGAGTGAAGAATTACCGAGTCTATTTTCCCAAAAAAACAATTCCTTGAAAGCAAGCCCTCGCCATGATATTCTAGTCAGTATGAATCACGAGGAAATCCCGAAAACCTACAATCCCAAAGAGTGGGAAGATAAGCTCTACGCCAAATGGGAAGCGAGCGGTTTCTTCAATCCTGATGCCTGTATCGAGTCGGGCGTCACGAAAGCAGATGCGCCGACTTTCTCCATGGTGCTTCCCCCGCCGAATGTCACCGGCACCCTCCATACCGGCAGTGCCTGCATGCTCGCTCTCGAAGACCTCATCATCCGTTTTCACCGGATGCGCGGGTATCGGACGCTCTGGATCCCGGGGACCGACCATGCCGCCATCGCGACCCAGAGCAAAGTCGAGCGCATTCTCTATGAAAAAGAAGGTAAGACGCGACACGATCTCGGTCGCGAAGAACTCCTCTCGCGCATCGAAGCGTATGCCAAAGAAAGCCATGACACCATCATCCACCAGATGAAGAAGATCGGGTCGTCGCTTGACTGGTCGCGCGAAGCCTACACGCTCGACGCGAAACGCAATTTCGCCGTCCGCACCGCCTTCAAAAAAATGTATGATGACGGCCTCATCTACCAGGGCGAGCGCATCGTGAACTGGGATCCGAAACTCCAGACGACCGTCTCTGATGAGGAAATCGAATGGAAAGAAGAGAACATCCCGTTTTACTACCTCCAATACGGTCCGTTCGTCATCTCGACCGCCCGACCCGAAACGAAATTCGGCGACAAATATGTCGTCATGCACCCCGAAGATGAGCGGTATGCACAGTATGCTCATGGACAATCAATAGAGGTCGAATGGATCAATGGATCCATCACGGCGACCATCATCAAAGATACTGCCATCGACCCTCACTTCGGTACCGGCGTGATGACCATCACTCCCTGGCACGACAATACTGATTTCGAAATCGCCGAACGGCACCACCTCGATCGCGAGCAGATCATCGGAGAAGACGGGAATCTCCTCCCGATCGCCAAAGAATTCGCAGGCATGCCCATCACGGAGGCAAGAGAGAAAATCATCCAGAAACTGAAGGTAAAAGGACTCGTCGTGAAGATCGAGGAAAATTATGTCCACAATGTCGCGACGAACAGCCGCGGTGGAGGTACGATCGAACCTCAAATCAAAAAGCAATGGTGGATCGATGTGAATAAAACATTCGATCGAAATGGAGAGAGGGTGTCAGTCAAAAAGCTCATGCAAAATGCGGTGCGAGAGAAGGCGATCGAAATCCTCCCCGAACGATTCGAGAAAACATACTTCCACTGGATCGATAACTTGCGCGACTGGTGCATCTCGCGTCAGATCTGGTTCGGACACCGTATCCCTGTTTTTTATTGTCAAAACAATACAAAACAGGAGAATATCAAAAAGAAGGATGCGTGTTCTAATCCGATTGTTTCGATTGAACCGATTGAAAAGTGTCCGTATTGCGGAGGGGCTATCGAACAGGATCAAGACACGCTCGATACCTGGTTCTCTTCGGGACTCTGGACTTTCTCCACGCTCGGCTGGCCAGATGAGACGAGTGATTTCAAAACCTATCATCCGACTGCCCTCCTCGAAACCGGCTATGACATCCTGTTCTTCTGGGTGGCGCGCATGATCCTCATGACGACCTACCTCCTCGATGCAGTACCGTTCAAGACCGTCTATCTCCATGGACTCGTCCGTGATGCAGACGGACGCAAGATGTCCAAATCGCTCGACAATATCCTCGATCCGCTCGATGTCATCGAACAATATGGCACCGATGCGCTCCGACTCTCTCTCGTCATCGGATCGACCCCGGGAAATGATCTCCGCCTCTCCGATGCGAAGATAGAAAGCTTCCGCAACTTCGGGAACAAACTCTGGAATATCAGCCGCTATGCGGCAATCACCAATAACCAAAATCCAATCACCAAAGAAAGTACGCCAGGGACACGGAGCGATGCGGATCACTGGATCCTCTCTCGCCTTAGCGAAGTGACGCTCGAAGTGACCCGCCTCCTCGAAAACTACCAACTCTCGCTCGCGGGCGAGAAACTCCGCGATTTCACCTGGAACGAATTCGCTGACTGGTATGTCGAGATCCACAAGGTCGAGAAAAACGACGCTGTACTCCATCATGCCTGGAAGACGCTCCTCACGCTCTGGCACCCCTTCATGCCCTTCGTCACCGAAGCGATCTGGGAAACATTTGGGTACGCCGAGAAAAATCTCCTCATGGTCGAGAAGTGGCCCACCAAAAATACTGTGGAATCAGCAGGTGATCGTGCTCAAAGATTTCAACTTGTTATCGGACTCATCACCGCAATCCGATCCATACGGACAACCTACCGTATCGAACCAATGAAAAAACTTGTGGTCGCGGTAGAACATTCCAGTGCCCGTATTCTTGATGAAAATAAAGATGTCTTCATGCGACTCGCTCGCGTCGAAAAAATTATCAGTCCGAAGGAATTATCAAATACCGGAGCGCACATTCAATCCGGACTCCTCAATGCCTTCATCGAGCTTCATGGCATCGTCGATTTCGACGCCGAGAAGAAACGCCTCGAGAAAGAAATTACCGATAAGGAAAAATACATCGCCTCCATCCTGAAAAAACTCGAGAATAAAAATTTCATCGAGCGGGCGAAACCAGAAATCATCGAAGCAGAAAAAAAGAAACTCGACGAAACCAAGGCTCAAGTCTCCGATGCGAAGCGACACCTCTCTTCCTTGCTAGAGAGTCTGGCAATTTGAAATTTGGTATTTGATATTTTTACGATATGCTCCGACTCTTCTCCCTCGGCGTGCTCGCCGCCATCACCGCCCTCATCTTCGAGCTCATGCTCTTTTCAATTTTTCCAGTGCAATCCATCCTCCTCCTCGCCATCGCCACACCCTTCCTCGAAGAATCGATCAAATTCTCTCTCCTCTGGAAAGACCGCACATCGCTTCCGCAATCATTCGTCCCTCGCCTCTTCTCCACGGCACTCACCTTCGGACTCGGCTTCGCCATCACCGAAACCATACTCGCCGGACTCGCCGATCCTCTCAGCGACCCACTCACCCTCACGGGAGCGCTCAGTATCCACCTCATTTCCGCATGCTTCCTCACGAGCGCCGTGCTCTTCCTCATCAAGAAAAAGCCGCTTTCCGCCTTCTCCCTGTTCGCTTTTTCCCTCTCTATCCACGCACTCTATAACTTTTTCATTTTCATCCGGTAAGCGGTGGCGATACTTGCCGAACAACCCGCTCTCCTCTATAATGAAAAAGAAATCCGCTTAATCGCAATTCTATGATAACCAAAGAAAAGTCCTCCTTCTTCGAGCGCCTCACCGGAGCGAAGAAGCTCGATGACCAGATGCTTTCCCATGATCCAGTCTCCGTCTATGCCGAGACCGAGGAGACCGAGCTCATCACGCGAACCCATGCCATGCCACAAGAAGAATCGCGTCAGGGTGAAGGCTGGTTCGCTCCCGCCATGCCGTCGAATACCAACCAGAGCGAGAGCGATGGCGAGGGTCAGCTCACGATCGATGTCTATCAGACCGACAACGATATCGTCATCAAATCCACCATCGCCGGGGTCAAGCCAGAGGATCTCGATGTCACCATCAACAACGACATGGTCACCGTGAAGGGCGAGCGCAAGAACGAAGAAGTCGTCGAGAATGGCAATTATTACTATCAGGAATGCTATTGGGGATCATTCTCCCGCTCCGTCCTCCTCCCGGTCGATGTCATCCCCGACAAAGTCGATGCCTCGCTGAAGAACGGCATCCTCACGATCCGACTCCCCAAAGCCGATACGACCAAGGTGAAGAAAATCCAGGTTCGAGGTTTCTAGACCCTTCTTTTCCGCGCGCGGACGCTTCGAAGCCGACCTCTTTTCGCTTGGGTCGGTTTCTTGTTTACCGGTACCTTATGATCGACTGCCGACACATCCATCGTCTCATGCTTTCCGCCGGAATACTCTTCTCGGCTTTTTTCAGTTTCACGCAGACAACCGACGCATACGCGGGACCCACATCCCTCACTCTCGAAATCCCGGATCAAAACGATCGAAAAATATCCGTCGGAGAAAAAGAACTCGCGATGTTCATCCGCTCCGAAACGGCACTCTCTCCGCTCTCGCCCCATCGATCCGAGATCGAAAATACGAGCTACTGCCCAAAGGGAAAAACGCTCTACTGCACCCTCGCCCTCTCCCGAGTCGCGAGAGACTCCATGATGCAGTCCTTCCGATCGAGACCGGATACCGACGCTATCGAACAGTATCTCCGGACACTCACCCCATCGATCGACACACCCGCTCTCGATCCATCCTTCACCATCGAAGATGGTCGCGTGAAACTCTTTGCCATCGGTAAAGACGGACAAACTCTCGACATCGACCAAAGCGCGGAAAATATCGCTACCGCCCTCACAGAATTCCCCGATGCACGGGATCGGACCATAGAACTCACGGTACGACCGATACCACCCGACATTACCTCCGGCGACCCCGCTTCACTCGGTATCATCGAGCTCATTGGCGAGGGGCGGACGGATTTCCAGGGCTCACCGAAGAACCGCATCCATAACTTCACACGGGGTATGGAACAATTTCACGGACTCCTCATAAAGCCCGGCGAAACATTTTCTTTCGTCGAACACTTGGGAGCGGTCGACGGCGAACACGGCTATCTCCCCGAGCTCGTGATCAAGAACAATGCGACCATTCCGGAATTCGGTGGTGGTATCTGCCAGGTATCCTCCACCATGTTCCGTGCCGCCCTCTACAGCGGACTCCCCATCACCGAACGGCGCAATCACGCCTATGCCGTACAATACTACAAACCGATCGGCATGGACGCCACCGTCTACATCCCCAAGCCCGACCTCAAATTCGTGAACAATACTCCGGGACATATCCTCATCCAAGGAAAAATCGAGGGGACGAAATTCATCTTCCAATTCTACGGCACCCCCGATGGACGGAAAGTCGAGATAGACGGTCCGCATATCGTCGAGCGACTGGACAACGGCGGTCTCCGAACGACGCTCTCGCAAAAAGTCACCGATGCCACCGGTGTCCAGATGTATCAGAATACCTTCAGGAGCAAGTACGCCCCGGCATCCCTCTTCCCGCATCCCGGTCAGGAACCCGTCTTCACGGAAAAGCCCGATGACTGGTCGGCAAAGCAGTGGATCGCATATCAGAAAACGCGTTAGCAATTCAAACAGTGGCGCATCCTCTACTCTTGAGAGCCTTTGGGATGAGGGAGCGGTCGTTCCGCTTTTTGAGCGGTGCGACCGCTATAGAAGAGGCACCTCTTGACAAGATCGATTTTTAGGAGTATAATCGATGTTCAAATATGGTATCAATGATTTGACACCGTTTTGAAATGGCTTATACTGGTCATTAGTACCTTGAATTTTAGCCGAGCGGAGTGGTCAAGCACTTCCGGATTGGCGATTTGGAGAGAATCTTTTTCGAATCAAAAGGCAAGAAATCTCGTCACAACATTTATTTTAGACACGAGTTCTCAGTCTTCGTTGATCAATCATTTTCTGTCCAAATCGCTCGTCCGGAATTCCATCCTGGGATTTTCGGAGCGGGCATAACGAAAGGAAATCTCATGAAACTGCCACCTCGCAACAATGGACCTGCCGCCGGTGCCGAGAGGAGTTATGTGAAAATCGTCGACATCAAACCCTTCGCGGGCGCCAACCAGGGTACCAGCAGCACCACCAACCGTATCGGCTGCCGCCTGAAGCAGTAACTCTGGGCCTGCGCCGTTCCAACTCCTGATCGAAAGGCATATCCTGTAATTTCGGGATTTGAACTTCGATTCAGGACTCGCGAGGGAGTAGCATCCCCGAGCCCTGCGAGAGTTTTTCGGGGAACAAGAGCCCCCATCATTGTTGGCGCACTTCAATCAACCACCCGCGCCCGTTCCAATGGAACATGATGGGAATTCAAAGGAGAGAAAACTTTCTCCGCCACGACGCCCCACCCCCTTTGGGCTCGTGAACGGCAGACCACCCCTCCTCCACCAGGCCTTCGAAGCAACCCCTCAAGGTCGAATCATCGACAACGAGAAACTTCGAAGGCCTTTTTTATTTTCCTAAAATCTCAGAGCGTTCATTTCACTAAGGATTCAACGGTCACTCCGCTTTTGGAGCGGTGTGTCCGCTGAATCCCCTAGAGTAAAGGAATACCAATTCTCCTTCTTTTTTTCAAACACGGTTACAGATATTTCATTTCAGCGGTTGCACCGCTCCAAAAGAGGAACAACCACTCGCGCTTTGAGCAGTCGTTCCGCTGTCTCAGCGGTGCGACCGCTGTTTGAAAATCCCTCTAAAAAAATAAAAGAATAGAAAAAGCGGTCGCACCCCGATGAAATATACAGAGATTTCACGGGGTGAACCCCTCAAAAAGAGGAACGACCGCTCAAAACAAACTCTTGAAATATCTATTCCTTCGTCTCACAACTTCCCCCGCCACAGCAAGAGTCGCCATCCTTGCAATCCCCTTCTTTGCAAGCCCTCTTACAAGACGGGCATGGGCAACACACGAACATCATGAGCCCACCGACGATGGCGAGATTCTTCAAAAATTGCGTCATCTGCATCTGACCGCCATCGCCATTCCAATGCATATGGAACATGAGCGTCGCGAGCACCGTAAAGACAATGAGCATCCACGCCGCCGTGCTCGTCTTGTAGTTCGCAAGGAGCATGAGTCCGCCGCCAAGCTTGAGCACTATAGCGATCACCGTCGCGACGACAGCGATACCCCCGAGTCCCCAAGGCGAGAGTCCGGCGAACACCATCCCCGAAGTATCTGAAAAATTCGTGAGGAATCCATATCCCCCGACGATAAAGAGGAGCGAGAGAAGTATCCTCGGTCCGTGTTGCATCGGCATGCATTGCTTGTCCATCATAGTCTATTTCTTATTGATTATAACCTGCCCCTTCAGTATAACTCTCTCCAAAGAAAAAACAAGAACCTGTCAAATGGGAGAAGGGATAAAAAAAATAGACTTACAGGGGTGACTACAGGGAATCGAACCCTGATTCATGGTACCACAAACCATTGTCCTACCATTGAACGATAGTCACCCCTCTAAGTCTATTTTCAAAACCAAGTGCCCTCGGCAGGAATCGAACCGACATCAAGGGCTTAGAAGACCCCTGCTCTATCCATTGAGCTACGAGGGCATTTTCCGGTGGGCGCAGAGGGATTCGAACCCCCGACCGTTGGCTTAAGAGGCCACTGCTCTACCAACTGAGCTATGCGCCCAACTCATCTTTCCTTCAAAATAAACAAAATATCCCCTTGAAAGGATAGAAAAAGAATACCAAGAAAAATCAACTCCGTCAATCCAAACTACCACCTTATGCATGCAAGATTCTCAAGGTCAGTCCTTGGGATGGACATGAAGGACTGACCCTGAAAAATCCCCTAGTCCCGTATCTCGTAAGTGATGGTGACATGCACCTTGGTCTCATTCGTACCGGGCTCGATGGTCGGAGTCGCCATATCCGCGGACTTCACCGCACCACCCATACCTTCGGCATAATTGTACATTGGCGACACGGGAGATCCCTGATCCTCATAGAGCGATGTCATTTTCCCCACGCGGAACCCTCCGGCTTTCGCGATATCCTTCGCCTTCTGTTTCGCCTTCATGATCGCTTCCCCTCTCGCCTGATCCTTCGCGACCGTCTCATCATCAACGACGAAGCTGACCGACGAGACGCTGTTCGCACCCTTGTCTATGACACCGGAGAGCATATCGCCGAGCTTCTCCAGATCCCGCACCTTGACCGAAAGAGATTGATTCAGCGTGTACCCGGTAATGGATGGCGGAGGGCATACGGACTGTCCATCGCGCGTACAGTTCGGGTACGAATACCGTGGGGAAAGCGAATAATCCGTCGTCTGCAGATCCTTCTTCTCCACGCCCATATCCTTCAGATAGGCATTCACCGCGTTCATCTTGTCGATATTTTGCTTCTGTATCTCTCCCACATTTTTCCCGCCCTCAGTCACGAGGCTCACCGAGAACTTCGCCACATCCGGCGTGACCTTGACCGTACTCTCCGCATCTACGGAAAAAGTTCGATTTGAATCACCCTGCTTCACTTCCTGTCCATACCGATACACATACCCCAGTGCCGCGACCGACAGGACGATGAAGAATATCCCCCTCGCCCGATCCGTGAAATTTTCACACAACATATTTTTTTCTTATTACTTAGCATCTCCAGTATATCCTATATTCTCCAAAAAAACACGCTCTTCATTTTTTGTGCTCCCACTCAGAATCCTCGCCTATCGGCAGAGGGAACTCGGACGAACGACCCCACTGTCATGCTGTGCCCTCAGAGAAAATCCCTGTCCGCCTTGGGCGGAGAACTCCCACACGATCAATCTTCATTGGTGCTCCCGCCAAGAATCGAACTTGGACTAACGGTTCCGAAGACCGCTGTGATATCCGTTTCACTACGGGAGCGTGCACTTATGTATACCGAAAAAAAGCCTCTCTGTCAAAGAAAAAAATGCAAAAAAACTCTCTCCAAAGCTATTTTTCAGACCCTTCTTTCTCCCCATCGAGGTGACGGACGATATCCCGCATGAAGAGGATTCCAGCGAGGAACAATACCGAAGCGATCATGCGCATACTCTCTATGATTACGCTTGCCATCACGGCATACGCGGAAAAATGGAAGAGATTCGTCGCTTCCGCCACGATGAGGAATGCCAGCGCGACCGCAAACAGCTTGTACGAAACATCGAGTTCCATCTCGACGCGCCACACCACCCCCACGGCGAAGAGGAAGGCGAGCGAGAGCGCCACCAGGGTGAGTGCATGGGCGAAAATGAGAAAAAATTCGGAGTTCATCTGAGCACCCCCTTTCCCGTTCCGAAGAACCCCAGACGGATGAGCTGCCGTTCCGTAATATGTCTCCAGGCATGGAGGGAGAGCCAGTATTCACGAAGGAAGAGGAAGAGCCACAGGAGGAGAAGGGTGAGGAGTACGAACGCGATCCATCCGGAAAAAGCGACCACCTGCGGTAGCGTCACCGCCACTCCTCCGCCGAGCCGGAGGATCGGCAAGGGTAAAACAGCAAGCGACACCGTTCGCGTCACGCTGTACTGACCCAATGCCACGGTCGCCCGGACACGATACCGTTCTCCAGGATCGGCAGAGAGGGGGACGATCATCTGAGCATCCGAGAGCGCATGCTCTCTCAACTGAAGTGTCGCCTCGGTGTGCGCGACGCGCCGACCATCCGGAGAAACCAGCTCATAGACAATATCCGCATTTCTCCCATCATATTGAGATTCCATCCGCAATACTTCGAGCGAAACACGCAAGACATCCCCCTGATACACCGAGATGGGCACATCCGAGAGCGAAAAATCAAATGGCGTACCAGGAGGTCGCGCGATGACCGACTCCTCCGTCACGGCGATTCCTCCCTTCTTTTTCCGGTTACTTCCGCCATGAGACGATCCCGAAGAACCCTCCTCTTCACGAGTAAACGAGCGCGTCTTCGTAATGTGTCTCGTCCCATCGAGCGGGTCCGTCGCCGTGACGGAAAGCGTATATTCCCCTGCCACGAGGTCTACTGCCGGCGTCCATGACCAATACCCCGCTCCGTTCGCGATGACCTGATCCGAAATGACCTGCCCGCCATACACAAGAATATCGACGAGAGCGTTTTGCATATTCGTCGTTCCGGTAAATGTCGGACGAAGCACTTTCGTCTTCAACTCCGATAAGGAAGCGATGTTGTTCCCCTCGAAACTCACGATATCAAGCGTCGGCGGCGGCTGGAGCGTCCCGCAGTCGAGCGTCGTCGTATTCGCGGGATCAGACACCGCGATACCCGGACCCATAGGGCCATGCGCCGTCACCACATACGAATAACTCGTCATATTCGATACGGCGGTATCCGTATAATTCGACAGCGCCAATCCGGAGACGAGCGGGAGTCCATCCCGTTCGATACTCCAGGAGAGGGTGTTGTCATCATCCGCCCAATCGAGATTCACCCGCGGCGCTCCGGTCACGCACACCGGTGTCGCCGTGACCACCGGCTGTACCGGCGGATCGAGCACCCGCGCCGAAACAGTGATGATCTCATCTGCCAAAGCATGGAACTTGTCCCTCAGATCAGAGAGGAGAAATCTCGGTCCGAGAAAAAAAGAGAGGGAGAGATAAAAACCGAAAGCAATCACGGTAAGCAAAAAATGCACCCGTGCCAACCTCCGTAAAATTTTCTTTTTCTTTCGGGAGAGTTTCATCTTTGTATTATAGCAAAGAAAAAAGAGCTGGTCAGGCTCTTCGTATTTATCTTTAATCGACCGCTTTTACTTATTCGGGTTTCGATGTGTCATTTTGCCGCATCAGTTCATTCAATGCGTCAGCAAGACGGGCAGCAACTTGACCCCCACTAATGACCGTGTCATCAGGACACCGAATGGGGAAGCACTGCGCCACGGTATTTCCGTGCCCAGGTCCCGTATCTGTGGCAATAACATAACGCTCCGCCCCTACATAAAACGGTCCCGCCGCCAAAAGACTAGCCAAGATTGGATCCATCTCTTCACCCCTCATCGGTTTGTTAAAAATCTTCCATGCAGTATGGCAAAAAAGAATCAGGGTGTCAATGCACGATTCATGGAATAGCAAAAAACCAGCCCCACGAGCTGATTTCATAATCTAAACAAAACAAAGTGATCTAAATCTTTTGCGGTCAGTCTTCGGAGTCTCCGAGGTACTGTTCATGGGATGCTTTCGCGATCCCTTTATCTTCACTTGCCCGAGAATAAAAGTAAACTTTCATTTCGTTCTTGCTTGATAAGTAATTCACAGCCGACCTATCTTTGGGTCAAGATTCCTTCTCGAAAGAAGAAACCGAGAACCCACCGAATATCTCCCTAGAAAGGAGGTGATTCATCCACAGCTTCCGCTACGGATGCCTTGTTACGACTTCGTCCCTATCACTAACCCCACCGTAGTTCCCGATTTGACCCGGGACCTTCTGGTGTTGCCAGCTCTCTTGACGTGACGGGCGGTGAGTACAAGATCCGAGAACGTATTCACCGTGACGTTGCTGATTCACGATTACTAGCGATTCCAGCTTCATGCAGGCGAGTTGCAGCCTGCAATCCGAACTGAGGCCGGGTTTGTGGGATTGGCTCCCCCTTGCGGGTTGGCAGCCCTTTATAACCGACCATTGTAGCACGTGTGTAGCCCAGGGTGTCAAAGGGCCATGCTGATCTGACGTCATCCCCTCCTTCCTCCCAGCCCTTTGTTCGCAGACGAACAAAGGAAATCACAAATCCTAAATTTCAATTTCCAAACAACTCTCAAATTCCAATCTTTAAATTTCAAACAAAATTTCTTGCGTTTGTAATTTAAGATGTGGTTATTGTAATTTATTTGGAACTTATGATTTTGAATTTGGTTATTCCCTTTGCGCTGTGCACAAAGGGCTGGGCAGTCTAAAGTGACACTTGAAACACTTTATGGGGGTTGCGCTCGTTT